>JAFOHD010000018.1 GCA_017421945.1 Alistipes sp.
AAACTTTTTTAACTTTTTTTTGCTTTTTTTTCGCCCAGCAAATGTAACGTAAAACATTCGCCTAATCCGTTTGCGGGTGCAAAGTAAAGAATTTTATTTTATTCTTCAAAATTTTTAATAAGGTTTTTTTGACCATTTTTTATCCACCCACACTCCACCACTGAAAATCAGTTAATTATACCAAAAATATTTTTCTTCGCATAAACATATCGTGTATTATATAATATAGGTATGGCTGAGAGTCTATTTACATAAGAATTGCAAACGTATATGAATTAATTTTTTTTTACTACATTTGTATATACTATTAATTGTAGAATAATGACAAAACAGGACAACACAATACACGCCGAATGGTCATACTCGGCAGTTTTATATGAAATGAACGTGCGCCAGCTGACACCTGAAGGCACTCTGAAAGCAGCCGAGCAGAGGTTGGAGTTTTTACACAACCTCGGTATTGATGCCATCTGGCTTATGCCCATATATCCTATTGGTGAAGTTAATCGCAAGGGTGAATTGGGTTCATACTATTCAATTCGCGACTACAAAGCCATCAACCCCGAATTTGGAACGATGGAGGATTTTGACTCCTTTGTCAGTAAAGCACACTCGTTGGGTATGAAAGTTTTGCTTGACTGGGTTGCGAATCACACGGCTCGCGATGCAAAGTGGTTAAAATCAAAACCTGCCGACTGGTATGAGCGTGAGGCTGACGGAACAGCCAAAGTTCCATGGGACTGGACCGACACGGCAAAACTCAACTACGCGAACCGAGATGTGTGGCGTGGACAGATTGAAGCCATGCGCTTCTGGATAGAGAAACACAATATTGACGGTTTCCGTTGCGACATGGCCATGCTTGTGCCCATTGAGTTCTGGCAGGAGGCAGCAAAGGTGTTGCATGCAATCAAACCCGATGTATTCATGCTTGCCGAGGCCGAGGAGCTAAACCTCTTCGACAGAGCTTTCGACATGGGTTATGCGTGGGAGATACATCACATGATGTGCGACATAGCAAAAGGTGAACGCCGAGTGTGGGATTTACGCAACACGATGTATGCAGACCGCGAACGATACCCCTCTTGGGCAATGCGCATGATGTTCACATCGAATCATGATGAAAACTCATGGAGCGGCAGTGAGTTTACCCGCTTTGGGGATTCGCTCGAGGTGATGACAGCTCTGACATTCCTTTGGGAGTCTGCCATGCCGCTCATATACACCGGTCAGGAGATTGGATACGACCACTCATTCCAATTTTTCGACAAGGACCACATTCCCGAATACAAGGAGAATGACCACACTGCATTTTATCGCAAGCTAATCGACCTGAAGCACTCACAGAAAGCATTGCAGGCCGGCGAGCGTGGTGGCAGAGTCATTGAAATAGAAAACAATGCCAAAGATTGCCTGATGACATTTGTCAGGGAGAAGGACGACAGTCGTGTGTATGCAATAATGAATCTTTCACCATACACGATTCACGCCAACTTCAACAACGGCATATATGCCGGCAACTACACAAATGCCATCACTGGCGAGGAGGTATTGCTGCCCGTTCATCTTGAGTACGACATCAAGCCCTGGGGGTACACAATATTATATAAGTAACAATCATGAAGCGGCTCATACTAATCCTATCTTTCGCACTATGTACAACCATTGTCTTTGCCAAGAGATACAGCATTGACGATGTTCCCAATGTGCAACTTAGCAGCCGTTACTCATTTACCTCAAACCCCGACAACATCCTCTCCAACGAGGCTGTTGCCCGAATAGACTCCATCTGCTACGACCTGCGACACAGGGGCATCGCCCAGGCTGCCGTGGTAGCAATTGATGACATCAAGGGGGATGATGTATTTGAGTTCGCCTATGAGTTGTTCTCGTCGTGGGGTGTGGGCAACGATAGCGACAACGGCATAGGCATATTGCTTGTTGAGCAGGAGCGTGAGATTCGTTTCATTACCGGTTATGGCGTAGAGGGCACATTGCCCGATGCTATATGCAAACGCATACAAACGCAGTATATGCTACCCCACTTCCGCCGAGGTAACTATTCCGAAGGCATGGTCGCGGGTATGGAAGCATTACGCAACGTGTTAAATGGCAGCGAGCTGGACGCTGGCGGCAATGATGACTACGCAGAGGAGGACACCGAAGTAATTTGGGTGTTTCTCATCTTTGCAAGCATGATGTTTGTCTTCATCGTAATCATTTTACTGGTTCATCGCGCCTCACTCAAGTGCCCCACCTGCAAGCAGATAGCTCTGCAAAAGGATTCAAGTCGCAGTGTAAGTCGCAGTGTAGGTGTGGTCGTGTATGAGGACACTTACGTTTGCAGCAAGTGCGGCACATCAATCAAGCGTACACGCCGTGCGGGTGACAGTTCATCACCCGGAGGTGGACACCGAGGCGGTGGTACCATCATTGGCGGCGGAGGTTTTGGAGGCAACTTCCGTGGTGGTGGCAGTTTCGGCGGAGGCTGGGGCGGAGGCAGCTTTGGCGGCGGAGGTGCAGGCTCAAGATGGTAGGCAGTAAGATTTCAAAATTCACAATGCACACTGATTATCAAACAAAAAAAACATAACACTATGAAAAAGATTATTTTGGCGGCAATGGTCGCAATGTTTACGCTTTCATCATGCTCAACATACAATGGCATGGTGGAGAAAGAGGAGGCTGTAAAGAGTGCCTGGTCAAATGTCGAGACTCAATATCAACGTCGTGCCGACCTTATTCCAAACCTGGTTTCAACGGTCAAGGGTTATGCTGCACATGAGGAATCAACTCTCACAGCTGTGGTGGATGCACGTGCAAAAGCAACATCAATAAATGTATCGCTTGATGATTTGAACGAACAGAGCATTGCCGAGTATCAGCAGGCGCAATCAGCCGTAACATCGGCCTTGGGACGTTTGATAGCCGTATCGGAGAACTATCCCGACTTGAAGGCAAACCAGAATTTCCTTGAGCTACAGGCACAGTTGGAGGGTACCGAGAACCGCATCACGGTAGCACGCAAGGAGTTCAACGATGCCACACAGGCCTACAACACCGCTGTGCGTCGCTTCCCTGCAAACCTCATAGCCATGATGTTTGACTTTGAGCAGAAGCCATATTTTGCAGCCGACGAGGCTGCGGCGCAGGCTCCAAAGGTTGAATTTTAACAAATCTTAGAAATATCCCACGCCATGAAAAAGAGACTCTTTCTTCTTGCGCTGCTGTTGTGCTTGAGCGTCAATGCTTTTGCTCAAAAAAAGAGCAAAACACAACCTCTTGAGCGCGACCTCTACTCCGACACATGGGTAGCAACTGATGCCATCGGGCGTATGATGCCTACACATGAGCAGACGGGAGATGTGAAGAGCGACAAGCGTCGTGTAGTGGGTATTTTCTATATCACCTGGCACACACAGGATTTGCACAACCAGCCCTCGCCATACACGGGTGACATCACTCAAATTCTGCAACATACTCCCGAAGCTCGCAAGGATACCAACCACCCCGCATGGCGGCATGTGTGGTATCACTACGCCGAGCCCGAGATGGGATACTTTTTGAGTCAGGACGAGTGGGTAATACGCAAGGACCTCTCGATGCTTGCCGATGCGGGTGTCGATGTAATGATTCTGGATGTAACAAATGCCGTACGCTATTGGGACGAGTGGCGAGTGTTATTTGAGACCATGCACAAGATGAAGGCCGAGGGCAACAAGATTCCACAATTCTGCTTCTGGGCATTCAACGGGCCTGTAATCACCGTTGTGCAGGAGCTTTTCAATCGTATATATAAGGAGAAGAGATACTCCGACTTATGGTTCTATTGGGACGGAAAGCCTCTTTTACTCTACAACGACAATCCTCACTACAACGCCAGCGGTGGCTGGACAGAGAATCCCAATCCCAACTACTACGAGGCTGCCGTCACAGACCCCAACGACCCCAATTACAACAACCCCGACTACACTCAGAAAAGCCTGAAGGACTACACCAATCAGGTGAAGGAGTTCTTCACGCTGCGCAACATGTGGTGGGGCTACTACGAGTGGGGCGGCAAGCGCTTCATCGGCACCGAGGGCAACTGGAGTTTCGGCTACAACCTTGAAGATGAGCGCATCAAACGGATGTCACCCGAGGAACTTATTGCCAAACACAACGGAGTGTTGGAGCAGGCTGCCGTGACACCTGCGCAGCACCCTGTGACCATGACCGAGAATCCTATGGGCGTGGGCAAGTCGTGGACACGCCGCTTTGGCGAGCCTCAGCTCAACGAGTACGACATGCCCGAAGTGGGTTACATTCCTTACCTTAATCAGGTGAAGCACAACCCCGTTCTATATGGCGCATATTTCCAGGAGAGCTGGGACTACGCACTGGAGGGAGACCCCGAATTTATCTACCTTAACGATTGGAATGAGTGGACAGCAATGAAATTCAACACCGACCCAAATACTTCGTGGTTGGGACGTATAAATCCGTTTATGTTTGTTGACCAATACAACATGGAGTTCAACCGTGGTATTCAACCCATGAAGGGCGGCTACTCCGACAACTACTACATGCAGATGGCGCAGAACATACGCCGCTACAAAGGCTCACGCCCCATACCCCAGCACACAGGTTACACCGAGTGCAGGGTGGATGGACGTTTCGGCGACTGGAAGAACAACACGATAGAGTACCGCGACACGCAGGGCGACACATTCCACCGCAATGCAAAGGGTTACGCAGGGCTGCACTACACCAACACATCGGGCCGTAACGACATCGTCACATCAAAGGTTGCCGTCGGCACAGAGAACATATTTTTCTATGCCGAGACTGCCGCAAAGCTGACCGCGCACACCGACAAAAACTGGATGCTGCTGCTCCTCGATGCCGACAACAACTCCTCAACGGGCTGGCATGGTTACGACTACATCCTCAACAACGAGGTTAAGAGCGAACGCACCACAACCCTCTCTCGTTACAACAGCGAAACTAAAGAGTGGGAACATATTGCCGACATTGCCATGCGCTATGCCGACAACCATCTTGAGCTGAGCGTCCCACGCACGCTGCTCAATCTTGCGCAGGATAAGTTCACCCTCGACTTCAAGTGGACCGACAACCCCGCCAATCTTAAGGACCCCATCTCGCTCTGCACCGATGGCGACACAGCTCCCAACCGCAGATTCAACTACCGACTCATCTGGAATAAAGAATAAGCACAAAGAGTAATACCATGCAAAAGATTCGTTTCGGTGTCGTAGGCACCAACTTCATCACCGACTGGGTGATTGCTGGAGCGAGGGAGGACTCTCGATTTGAGCTCGCGGCCGTATATTCACGCACCCGTGAGCGTGGCGAGGAGTTCGCCGCCAAGCACAACATACCCCACATTTTCACCTCGCTCGAGGATATGGTCACAAGCGACAAGGTCGATGCCGTATATATCGCCTCGCCCAACTACGCCCATGCCCAGCAGAGCATCCTGTGCATGACGCATGGTAAGCATGTGCTTTGCGAGAAACCTCTGGCAGCCAATGCCCGCGAGGCCCGCATGATGGTGGAGGCAGCTCGTCACAACTCGGTGACGCTGATGGAGGCAATGAAGAGTACGCTGCACCCCAACTTCCTTGCAGTCAAGGATAACCTACACCGCATAGGCATGCCACGCCGCTACTTCGCTTCGTTTTGCCAATACTCATCACGCTACGACAAATTCAAGGAGGGCATCGTCCTCAACGCCTTCCGTCCCGAGTTTGCCAATGGTGCAATGATGGACATCGGCGTGTACACAATCTATCCCCTGGTTGCGCTCTTTGGCAAGCCTCAATCGGTGAGCGCGCAGGGCATAGTGCTGTCGAGTGGCGTGGATGGTCAGGGCGTTGTAAACCTGCAATATGAGGGCATGAATGCCACAGTCCTCTACTCCAAGATTGCCAACTCGCAACTTCCTGCCGAGATTCAAGGCGAGGAGGGCAACATCACCATCGACCGCATACAAACCCCCACCCATGTAAAGTTCTACCCTCGCGTGGCTCCCGCCTCGGGACATGAGCAGCGTAGCGAGGGTGAGGTACTCACCATCCATGAGAATCACAACGAATACTATTACGAGGTGAAGGAGTTTATTGACCTCATCGAGCAGGGGCGCGCGGAGTCCGAGACAAACAGCCACCAGACATCCATCTCAACACTTGAGATTATCGACCAGGTGCGCCAGCAGTTGGGTGTACATTACTCCTCCGACGACGAGTAGTTCACGGGCTTAAACTCCGAGCGTTCATCCACCTTAGCCAAGCGCACCTCGTTGAGCCGCTTGGCTATTATATTATCCAGCGAGTAACTACCTGCGCCCATGCAGTAGAGTATGACAAACATCACAAGGTAAATCAAACTTAGCTCCTTTGCTTCAAACGGCTGCCCGTGGTGTACCACAAAGAATGCCACCGCCATAGCCACTATTATAGGAATCAGTGCCAGCCTGTAAAACGCACCCATAATCACCGCTGCCGAGCATATCACCTCGGCAAAGACCACCAAGTAAAACGACAGCTTATGTCCCAGCCCCAGCGGGTTGGGGAACACGTCGGCCGCAGTGGCTACATTTGCAATCTTGTTCATGCCGTGCCACATGAGCATCACGCCAAACATCAACCTCAATACAAGCAGCATCACCGACACCGAGCGGGGGTAGAGCTTGAAAGGGAACAGAAACGATAACAAACCATCCATAAATGCTTTTTTCTGCTCCAACAGCAATAAGAGTGCCGAAAAAAAAGGCGACACCCGAAGATGTCGCCCGTTGATAACCTTTGGGTTATCGCTATTTCACTGCATTAACGATTGCTTCAAATGCCTTAGGCTCGTTCATTGCGAGGTCTGCCAAAACCTTACGGTTAAGCTCGATACCCTTCGCATTTACCTTACCCATAAACTCTGAATAGGTCATACCATAAGCGCGAACCGCAGCGTTGATACGTGTGATCCACAATGAGCGGTATGTTCTCTTTTTAATCTGACGGTGTGCATAAGCATACTGCAGACCCTTCTCGACAGTATTTTTCGCAACTGTCCAAACGTTTCCCCTTGAACCAAAGTTACC
>JAFOHD010000019.1 GCA_017421945.1 Alistipes sp.
ATCCGCATCAAGCGAGTATAAACTTTTGAGCGAAGTAAACAATGAAACAACTACTCAGATTCTTCCTCAAGCGCAGCACGTGGAGTATCCCCTATGCGATATTCCTCGTTGGCTTTGTGGTGTTGCCGCTCATCCTGATCTTCCTCTATGCTTTTCAGGATGCCGAGGGCAACTTTACGCTTGCCAACTTCTCGAAGTTTATCTCAAGCCCCGAGGCAGCCAATACGTTTGTCTATTCTATAGGCATAGCCATAGTCACTACAGTGCTCTGCATACTGCTGGGCTATCCCGCGGCCTACATCCTGAGCAACTCGGAGCTGTGCCGTTCAAAGGTTATGGTCGTACTCTTCATCCTACCCATGTGGATCAATATTCTGGTTCGCACGCTGGCAACGGTCGCTCTGTTCGACTTCCTGCGACTGCCGCTGGGCGAGGGTGCGCTGATCTTCGGTATGGTCTATAACTTCCTGCCATTTATGATTTACCCCATCTACAACGTAATGCAAAAGATGGATCACAGCTACATCGAGGCGGCACAGGACTTGGGTGCAAACCCCATGACTGTCTTCCGCAAGGTGGTGGTACCTCTGTCAATGCCTGGCGTTATGAGTGGCGTAATGATGGTATTTATGCCTACAATCTCAACCTTTGCTATCTCGGAGTTGCTCACCATGAACAACATCAAGCTGTTCGGAACAACCATCCAGGAGAATATTAATAACGGAATGTGGAACTATGGCGCAGCCTTGTCCCTGATTATGCTGGTAATCATCTTTGCTACCGAGCTATTCAGCGACGGCGACGGGGACCGTGCCTCTAACGAAGGAGGAATCATCTGATGAAGAAGTTTTTTGCACAAGCCTATCTTTGGCTCCTTCTGGCAATGCTCTATGCCCCCATTCTTATCATTGCCATCTTCTCCTTCACCGAAGCCAAGGTGCTGGGTAACTGGACCGGTTTTTCAACCAAACTATACACGTCGCTCTTCTCGGGCGGTGTGCATCACTCATTGCTGAGCGCGATTGAGAATACACTCATCATTGCCATCGTGGCAGCTGCACTCTCTACCATTCTGGGTAGTATCGCTGCCGTGGGAATCCACAACCTCTATGGTCGCAAGAAGGCCGTGATCAACACACTGAACAACATTCCGATGCTTAACCCCGACATTATCACGGGTATCTCATTGTTCCTTTTGTTCGTGAGTCTTGGCATCACGCAGGGATACGCCACCGTAATCCTTGCCCACATCACCTTCTGTACGCCATACGTCGTACTGTGCGTCATGCCGCGCCTGCAGCAGATGAATCCCAACATCTACGAGGCGGCTCTCGACCTGGGCGCTACACCATGGCAGGCACTGCGCAAGGTTATCATCCCCGAGATTAAGCCGGGTATGATTTCGGGCTTTATCCTTGCCTTCACGCTCTCGATTGACGACTTCGCCGTTACGATCTTCACCATCGGCACTGAAGGTCTGGAGACTCTCTCTACATACATCTACGCCGATGCCCGTAAGGGTGGTCTTACACCCGAGTTGCGACCCCTGTCAACCATCATCTTCGTGACGGTACTGATACTGCTCATCGTCATTAACGTTCGCTCACAGCGAGCAGAAAAGAGAAAGGAGGCTACACGATGAAACGTCTGATTTACATATTATTTGCTGCGGCCATGCTTCTCGGCGCAGGCTGCTCGAAGGATGATTCGCGCCAGAAGATTCTCAAGGTCTATAACTGGGCCGACTACATCGACGAGTCGCTGCTTTCCGAGTTCGAGGAGTGGTACTACGAGCAGACGGGCGAGGAGGTGGAGGTTGTCTATCAGCTCTTCGATATCAACGAGATCATGCTTGCCAAGATTGAGCGCGGCAAGGAGGATTTCGATGTGGCATGCCCCTCGGAGTACATCATCGAGCGTATGCTCAAGAACGACCTGCTGCTGCCCATCAACAAGGATTTCGGTTCTACGCCCAACTACCTGGGCAACGTAGCTCCTTATATACAAAACGTATTCAGCCAGATCGACGGCAGTGGCAAGAATCCCAACGACTACGCCGTGGGTTATATGTGGGGTACTACGGGCTTCCTCTATAACACCAGATACGTCACCGAGGAGGAGGTTAGCACGTGGAGCGCACTGTGGAACGAGAAGTTCGACAAGAAGCTCCTTATCAAGGATGCCTTCCGCGATGTGTATAGTCCTCTATTGATCTACGCCAACCAGGATCGTCTGCGCTCGGGCGAGGTCACTTTGCAGGATCTGATGCACGACTCGTCGGACGAGTCTATTGCCACGGTGGAGGCACTTCTGAAAAAGGCGAAGCCCTACGTTGCGGGCTGGGAGGCTGACTTCGGCAAGGAGATTATGACCAAGGAGAAGGCATGGCTTAACCTCTCGTGGAGCGGCGATGCTGCGTGGGCTATCGAGGAGGCCGAGGCTGTGGATGTTGAGCTGGATTACACCGTGCCCAAGGAGGGTAGTATCGTGTGGTTCGACGGCTGGGTTATCCCCAAGTACGCCAAGAATACCAAGGCTGCCTCGTACTTCATCAACTTTATGTGCAAGCCCGAGAATGCCATCCGCAATATGGAGGAGATTGGTTACGTGAGCGTTATCGGCACACCCGAGATTATGGAGTATATGTCCGAGTCGGCTGTGGAGGCTGGTCTGGAGCAGGCGCAGGATCTGACCTATTTCTTTGGCGAGGGGGCGGATAGCGTGGTAATCAACCCCGTGATGTACCCCGACCGTGAGGTTATCGAGCGCTGTGCGATGATGCACGACAGCGGCTCACGCACCGAGGCTCTGCTGGCTATGTGGTCGAGAGTGAAGGGCGATAATCTGAATAACTGGATGGTTATTGTCATTCTGCTTGCTATTGGAGTAATGATTGTGGTGGGAATCATCCGCAAAATCAAACAACGCCGCCAACGCCGCCGCAGATGGTAAAAAAAATAGAAAGGTTGTCGTGAAAAAATGGCAACCTTTTTCTTTGTCCTGCTAAAAACGTTATCTTTGTATAAAATCAAAGGTTATGGCAACTGAATACACTTGTATCACACGCAAAATCGAGGTTCATCTCCACCGCCACGGCGATAGCGAGGAGGACACACAGCGTCTGAAAGATGAATATCACATTTGGGATGTGATAAACGACAACCTATATAAGGCCGCAAATAGAATCGTATCGCATTGTTTCTTTAACGATGCATATGAATACCGACTCAAGTTACACTCTCCCCGATTTCAGGAGATTGAGAAGTTATTGCGTTATTCCAAGCGCAATAAACTCACGGACGAGGATATTAAGCAACTCAAAGCCGAGCGTAAGGAGTTGTTCTCTATATTTAAGAAACAACGACTGGAATTTCTGCAAGGAGGTAGCGGCAAAGGTTCAGAACAAAACTCTACATACAAAGTTGTTAGTAATGAATTTGGAGAAATCATCCCTTCTCACGTTCTGACCTGTTTGAATCAAAATATTACGTCAACCTATTCTGCTTATAGTAAAGAAGTGGAGTATGGCAATCGCACAATTCCCAATTTCAAGCGAGGAATACCAGTTCCATTTCCAATTAAGCAACAAGGCACTTTACAATTAAAACGTCGTGAGGATGGTTCCATATATATACGTTTCCCATTAGGTTTAGAGTGGGACTTAAGTTTTGGTCGTGACCGTAGCAACAACCGCGAGATTGTCGAGCGTGTGCTGAATGGTCAGTATGACGTGGGCAACTCATCAATTCAGGAGACGAAGAATAAAAAACGTTTTCTTCTGCTGATCGTAAAGATTCCCAAACAGGCTGTCACCCTTAACCCCGACCGCATTGTCGGCGTAGATTTAGGTATCAATATCCCTCTCTATGCGGCTCTCAACGACAACGAATATGGCGGTATGGGCATTGGCTCACGCGAGCAGTTCCTGAAAATGCGTATGCGTATGGCGGCGCAGAAACGGGAGTTGCAACGCAACCTGCGTCACACCACACATGGTGGTCACGGCCGCACGCAGAAACTTCAGGCTCTCGAACGCCTCGAAGGCAAGGAGCGTAACTGGGTACATCTGCAAAACCACATCTTCAGCAAGAGTATTATCGAATATGCTCAACGCAACGATGCGGGCGTGATTCAGATGGAGCGACTGACGGGCTTTGGTCGTGACAAACACGACGAGATTGATAGCGACTTCAAATTCATTCTGCGCTATTGGTCATTCTTTGAGTTACAGACGATGATCGAATATAAAGCCAAAGCTGCAGGCATTGAGGTGCGATATATTGATCCATATCACACAAGTCAGACGTGCAGTTTCTGCGGTCACTACGAAAAGGGGCAACGTATCAGCCAATCAACATTTGTCTGCAAAAACCCCGACTGCGAAAAGGGCAAAGGCAAAAAACACAGCGACGGCACATACGAGGGTATCAATGCCGACTGGAATGCTGCACGCAATATTGCATTAAGCACAAAAATAGTTGACAGAAAGAAAAAATAGACTATCTTTGTAACAAAAGTTCTTTGAAACAATTATGAATTTCTGATTCCTTCGGGAATGGGCGTGTTGGAACGCCTTAGTTTGAGGTCAGGATTAAAAAATTGACAAGACGCAGGTCTTTTCAGTACCGTGGCACTCAAAAAATTCACTTGATTTTTCCGATATATAGTTGGAATTCATTACTTTTCAACCTACAGGTTGTAACTACACTGATTTTCAAGTGAATATCCAACATCTGGCCCACATTGGCTCCGCCAGTCTCTGTTGTAACTACACTGATTCTCAAGTGAATATCCAACAAAGACATTCTGGAGGCGTATAAAGCCCTCGTTGTAATCACACTGATTTTCAAGTGAATATCCAACGTTAGTTATTATAGGGTTTAAGTTGTTACTGTTGTAACTATACTAATTTTCAAGTGAATATCCAACGGCAGAAGGTCGTTCGTATTGCCCTGCGCTATTGTAGTTACCCTGATTTTCAAGTGTTATTATTTAATTCATAATTTGTTTCAACAAAAAAATCCCGAAGCCTTTGTGGCCTCGGGATTTTTATTTTGCGTGCGCCTGCTACTTTACGGGCATAGGCTTATGCAACTTCTTCTTCGGTGTCTTGAGCACCTTATCGATAGCCTCGCAAACCATAGGCTCCATCACGGTGCGGTAGCACTCCAGATTGGGGTGGCAGGTATCACGGCTCCACTTCTCGGGAAGGCCACCCTTATCATCCGTCAGAGCAGGGTAGTAGTTCAGGAAGTGAATACCGGCCTCCTTGGCGTATGCCTCGAGCATC
>JAFOHD010000004.1 GCA_017421945.1 Alistipes sp.
GATTGCTGGTCAATATCGAAGAGCTGTTGCAACCCGATGTTGTGATTTTGGGCTGTCTGGTGGGTGCATTTATGATTTTGGTGGCACGCCCCGTGTCGGTCTTTGCCTGCTTGGCACCCTTCCGTAAGTTGTCTACAAAGGCACGCCTCTATATATCGTGGGTGGGTCTGCGTGGAGCAGTGCCTATAATCTTTGCAACCTATCCCGTAGTTGAGCATATCGAGGGCGCAGAGATGTTGTTCAATATTGTCTTCTTCGTGACGCTGATATCAATGGCTGTGCAGGGTACTACGGTGAGTGGAATGGCAAATGCTCTCGGCCTGGCATTTGAGGAGAAGGAGAGCTCCTTCAACGAGGAGTTGCGTGACCATATGACCGCAGCATTCTCAGAGGTGGAGGTCAACCGCCAGATGCTCGTTAAGGGTGGCACGCTCAGCGAAATACACCTTCCTGATAACACGTTGGTTGTGATGATTTGCCGCGATGGCGACTACTTTGTGCCACGAGGTAATACCGAACTGCTTGAGGGCGATAAACTTCTTGTTTTATCAGACCGTAATGAAGAGCTGGACTCGCAATATCGGGAACTCGGTATCGAGGACGTGCTGAAGTTTTAGTCCCTCCCTCACACACAAAGAAATTAAAAGTGGCTGTTCCTGCGAACAGCCACTTCTCTATTACCGCATTAGAGCGTATGTATCGGCGTGATTATTTCGCCGCCGTGTTTGATAGCCTCCTCATTTGCGGGCAGCATTTTCCAAGCGCGTTCAGGCAGTGATTTTTTGAGTCCGGTCATCACATTATCCATACTCACCACAGGGCAAACCTTGAGGTATCCGCCCAAAATCATCGTGTTGAAGAGTTTGGCGTTACCCATCTTGGCACACTCCTCAGTAGCATTTATCGAGTAGATGTTGATATCCTTGCGTTCGGGGTGGCGGGTTATGCCGTTCACGTCATAGATAAGCGTGCCACCTGGCTTTACCTGTGCCTCGAACTTGTCCATCGACTGCTGGTTGAGTATTATTGCTGTATCGAATTCGTGTGCTATGGGTGAGGATATGCGCCTATCCGAGAGGATTACGGTGACATTTGCCGTACCGCCTCGCATTTCCGGACCATAAGAGGGCATCCACGTCACCTCGAAGTCCTGCATCACGCCAGCGTAGGCAAGGATTTTACCCATCGAGAGGACTCCTTGTCCTCCGAAACCTGCTATAATTAAAGTCTCTTTCATACTTTTTCCTCCCCTCAATTAAATATCCTTCACGTCACCCAACGGATAGAAGGGCAACATATTCTCTGCAAGCCACTCGTTAGCCTTCACGGGCGAGAGCTTCCATCCGCTGTTGCAGGTCGAAACTACCTCGACCATTGAGAAACCTTTGCCTGCCATAGCATTCTCGAATGCTTTGCGCAGAGCCTTCTTGCACTTACGCACATTGGCGGGGGTATGAACGCTCTGACGGGTGAGGTAGCAAACACCGTCAAGATGGGCCAGCATATCCGAAATCTTGTAGGGATAACCATTCAGACGCGGGTCACGACCATAGGGCGTGGTTGCTGTCTTCATTCCGAGCAGGGTGGTTGGTGCCATCTGTCCGCCGGTCATACCATAGATTGCATTGTTGATATATACTGCCACGATATTCTCGCCACGAGCTGCTGCGTGGATCGTCTCGCAGGTTCCGATAGCCGAGAGGTCGCCATCACCCTGATATGTGAAGACCATACGGTCGGGATGCAGACGTTTCATCGCTGTTGCCACCGCACACGCACGTCCGTGTGCTGCCTCTGCCCAGTCGATGTCGATGTAGTTGTAGGCAAAGACTGCACATCCTACGGGGCTTACACCCATTGTTTTATGCTCAAGACCCATCTCCTCGATAACCTCAGCGATGAGTTTGTGTACCGTTCCGTGACTGCAACCAGGGCAGTAGTGCATCACGTTGTCCAGCATCAGTTTGGACTTCGCATAAACGATATTCTCCTGTTTCAATTCTACTTCTGCCATAGTCGCTATCTGTTAATGATTTTATCTTTCAAAGCATTGAACACCTCATCGGGAGTGAAGAGCGAGCCGCCCTGACGACCGTAATGCTCTACGGGAGCCTTGCCATTGACCGCCAGACGAACATCCTCGACCATCTGACCTGCATTAAGCTCTGCGCTCAGGAATCCCTTCACGCCACGCTCTGCCAACTCTGCCAGCACCTTCTTTGGGAAGGGGTAGAGTGTTATGGGGCGTAACAGACCCACCTTCAATCCTTCGGCACGTGCAATCTCAACCGTAGCCGAGCAGATGCGGGCTGATGAGCCGAATGCTACGATGACGTAGTCCGCATCATCACACTCAATAGCCTCATAGCGCACCTCGTTCTCCTCCATAGCCTTGTACTTGGCTTGCAGACGCTGATTAATCTTCTCCATAGCCTCAGGACGCAACTCAAGTGAAGTGACCACGTTGCGCTCACGATCTGCAGGCTTGCCATAGGCTGCCCACGAGTGGCACTCTGCCTCAATCTCGGCATCGGTCTTGCGGGGACGCTGCGGTGAGAGGGTAACCTTCTCCATCATCTGACCAATAGCACCATCTGCCAGAATCATTGCGGGGTTGCGATATTTGAATGCTAAATCGAATGCATCAGCCACAAAGTCGTGCATCTCCTGCACCGAGTTGGGTGCAAGAACTATAAGGTGGAAATCTCCGTGTGCGCCACCCTTGCACGCCTGGAAGTAGTCACCCTGCGAGGGCTGGATAGTTCCAAGTCCTGGACCTCCACGTTGGCAGTTTACCACCAGACAGGGAAGCTCGGCTCCCGCCAGGTAGCTCAATCCCTCGCTCATAAGGCTTACGCCTGGACTCGACGATGATGTCATCACTCGCTTGCCGGTGGCAGCACCTCCATAGACCATATTGATAGACGACACCTCTGACTCTGCCTGCAGAACAACCATTCCGGTTGTCTCCCAGGGTTTGAGTTCCATAAGGGTCTCCATAACCTCTGACTGCGGAGTAATCGGATAGCCGAAATATCCGTCACAGCCGTAGCGAATGGCAGCGTGGGCAATCACCTCGTTGCCTTTCATCAATTTTACCTCTTTTTCTGCCATAACACTACTCAAATTTTTGTCGATAGACGGTTATACAGCTATCGGGACAGATGATGCCACACGAAGCACATCCTGTGCAGGCATCGGGCTTTGCCATCTCTGCCACGGGATAGCCCTTACTGTTTACGAATGTCGATAGCGCAAGCACATCGAGCGGACACGAAGCCACACAGACTCCGCAGCCCTTGCAACGCTCGGCATCGACAACAATCTTTCCTTTTATTTTAGCCATGCTCTTTAGGTTTTAGGTTCTTTGCTTACAAATATAAAAAATAATTCGGAATTTTGCAATTCCGAACTACTTTTTCTGGTATTAGGAGATTTGGCTACTCAACCACAAACGAGGCTGTCTGCAAATCCTTGTCGCGGGATGAACTGCCGACCATAACCTTAAACTCGCCAGGCTCAACCACACGCTCCATGTCAATATTATAGAAGCGGAGCTTGTCGGGAGTGATTGTGAACTTCACGCGCTTGCTCTCGCCAGCCTTAAGCTCCACGCGAGCAAAATCCTTCAGCTCCTTCACGGGACGTGTTACTGAAGAGTAACAGTCGCGGATGTAGAGCTGTGCAATCTCCACACCGTCGCGCTTACCCTTATTGGTGATTGTCACC
>JAFOHD010000005.1 GCA_017421945.1 Alistipes sp.
AAATTTGCCTGATTGGCACTAAATAAAACCGCCACATCCCGTTTGGGGTGTGGCGGTTGCCCTTGCGGGCTATCACTTAATACTTACCGATTATTTCAAACCAATCTTCTTCATAATATGCTTTGGTACCAGTGACTTGTGAACCATGATGTCCATAGTCTTGTACTCAAAGAAAGGACGTGAGAAGTAGTAGAATCCCTTGTAAGGACCACTCTCGCCCCATGAGTTCTGCACCTTGAAGAATGGGTTGCCAGCCTGGTCAACCGCAGTACCTACGATAACCATACCGTGGTCGTCGGTTGTCTGGTAGTTGTCGTAAGCCTCCTGGCGCATCTCCTGTGTGATGGTCATCTCCTTCATAGGACCCTCCAGATTGTTAATCTTCGCGCGCTTCTCGGCGTCAGAGAGCTTGCCCCACTTCTCGGCGTCAGAGCCAATCATATTCTTCTCGGCAACCTCGGGGATAACACCAATAGCCTTGCCTCCGTTGAAGCCCTTCTCCGATACGTCAGTACCCCAAGCTACGGGGTGACCAGCCTCCAGGACGGCATCAACAATCTGAGTCATCTCTGCAAGTGGGAGGTTGTACATCTCGCCCCACATCCAGTTGTCGGGTACCTCCAATGCAAATGTTGTGTAGAATGGGTGGTGAGTGAACGATGAGAACTCGAGGTAATCCTCCATCTTCACGGGCAATGACTCGGCGAATGACTTTGGAGTGTACTCCTTACCCTTGTAAGTGAACTTCTCGGGACGTACGCCGAAGTAAGCGTCAAGGATGGCGTTCAAGCCATTGATCCAAGCTGTTGTGAGCTTGCCGTTCTCGTTCTTGATGATAGCCTCAACATAAGCCTTCAATACAGCGTCAATCTCGCCGAACTCGGGCATTGTGGTGCCGTAGTTGTATCCTGGGTAAGCCTCCAATGGCACGATGCCGTACTTGGCAATCATCTCTGTAACATCGTGTGCAGCGCCGCCAACAGCGAAGTTGAGGTTGCCGTGCAGGCGAACATACTTGATAGCCTTGTCAAAGTAAGCGTGACGAACAACCCACATCTGTGAGAGAGTCATCTCCTCGCCACCAAATGCGATGATATCCTCCTCAAGGAATGAGAGGGTTGAGAAACACCAGCATGTACCGCTACGATACTGGTTTGTGATGGGTACAGTCTTTATGACCTTCTTGTCGGTAAACTGATAACCGTCATTCTGCGCAAAAGCAGAGATAGCAACGCCAAAAAGGATGGCTGCTACGAGTGCAATCTTCTTCATAGTTTCTGGTTTTATAGTTAATAATTATCGTTTGCTCTTCTTGGGGATGCTGACAATCTTCTGGCACTCCTCGAAAGTCATCTCCTCGGCCTTCTTGCCGTGTGGCAGGCGGTAGTTCTTGCCCTTGTAGGCGATGTAGGCGCCATAGCGACCACTCTTGATAATCATCTCCTTATCCTCGGCGAAGGTCTTGAGCGGAGCCGATGCTTTGGCTGCCTGTGCCTTCTGCTCGGTGAGCAGCTCCACAGCACGCTCATACTGGATAGTGTAGGGGTCGTCGCTCTTGGCAAGTGATGCGAAGTTGTTGCCGTAGCGTACATAAGGGCCAAACTTACCTATGCCGACCATTAAATCCTCACCCTCATATTTGCCGAGGTTGCGTGGCAGGGCAAAGAGCTCCAGCGCCTCGTCAAGGGTTATAGACTCAATGAGCTGCCCCTTCTTCAGCGATGCGAAACGGCTCTTGCCGCCATCCTTGGCTTCAATCTCCACCATAGGGCCATAGCGACCTATGCGGGCCTTTACAGCAAGGCCTGTGCCTGGCTCTACGCCCAGGACACGAATCTGCGAGCTCTTGTCGGTCTGTGTCTCAATGGCTTTGTCCACCATGGTGTGGAATGGGGTGTAGAAGCGGTCAATCATCTCGCGCCAAGTCATCTCGCCGTTGGCGATGTGGTCAAACTCCTTCTCGACGGTTGCGGTGAAGTGGTAATCCATAATCTCCGAGAACTGACTCTCAAGGTAGTCGTTCACCAGCATGCCTATGTCGGTGGGAGCCAGGCGGTTCTTCTCCTTGCCGAAGCTCTCCGAGTGGCTCTTTTCGGAAATCTTGCCCGACGATGATAGTGTGAGCGAGGTGTACTGGCGTTTCTGCCCCTCCTTGTTCTGCTTCACCACATAGCCACGGTTGATGATTGTGGTGATTGTGGGAGCATAGGTTGAAGGGCGGCCTATGCCAAGTTCCTCCAGTCGCTTCACAAGTGAAGCCTCGTTATATCGTGCGGGTGCCATTGTGAAACGCTCGGTAGCAACAATCTGCGATGCTGCGACAGCCTCGCCAATCTCCATCTTTGGCAGGATAGCCTCTGCATTCTCGGTCTGCTGGTCGTCGTCCTGTGATTCGGAGTACAGACGCAGGAAACCGTCAAAGCGAACAACCTCGCCATTGGCGACGAACTGCTCCACACCGCCATTCATGTCGATGACCACCGTTGTGCGGTCCACCTCGGCAGCCACCATCTGTGATGCTACGGTGCGCTTCCAGATAAGGTCGTAGAGTTTCTTCTCGGCAGCCGTACCCTCAATCTCGGTGCGGTCGATATATGATGGGCGTATGGCCTCGTGAGCCTCCTGCGCGCCCTTGGTTTTAGTCTTGTAGTTGTGTGCCGATGAGTACTTCTCACCAAAAAGATTGGTAATCTCCTTCTTGCATTGCGCAATGGCCTGCGCCGACAGATTCACCGAGTCGGTACGCATGTATGTGATGAGTCCCTGCTCGTAGAGGTGCTGTGCAACGCTCATGGTCTGCGACACGCTCATGCCCAGCTTGCGACCTGCCTCCTGCTGAAGTGTCGAGGTGGTGAACGGAGCTGCGGGGTAACGCTTCAGGGGCTTCTCCTCGGCCTTCGCCACGGTGAACGTAGCACCTACACAACTCTTCAGGAATGCCTCGGCCTGCTCCTTGGTCTCAAAGCGGTGCGAAAGCTCCGCCTTGAAGATGGTCTTGCCGGCGTCGTTTGCGGGGTAGAACTGTGCCACAACGCGGAAGTAGGGCGTAGAATTGAAACCTATGATTTCGCGCTCGCGCTCAACGATTAATCTCACGGCCACGCTCTGCACTCGACCGGCCGACAGTGCGGGCTTGACCTTCTTCCACAGCACGGGCGAGAGCTCAAAGCCCACGATTCTATCCAGCACGCGGCGAGCCTGCTGTGCATTCACCAGGTTCATGTCGATGGTGCGTGGATTCTCAATGGCGTTGAGTATGGCGTTCTTGGTAATTTCGTGGAATACAATACGTTTTGTCTTGTCTATTGGCAACTGCAACACCTCTGCCAAGTGCCATGCAATAGCCTCTCCCTCGCGGTCCTCATCGGATGCCAACCACACGGTCTTAACCGACTGCGATAGTTTCGCCAAATCCTCGACAACGCGTTTCTTGTCGGGCAATACTTCATAGTCGGGGGTGAATTGTTGGTCAATATTCACACCGAGGCCCTTCTTTGAAAGGTCGCGGATATGTCCAAAACTTGACTTTACAACGTAGTCCTCACCCAAGAATTTCTCAATGGTCTTTGCCTTTGCGGGAGACTCTACGATGACTAAGTTTTCGTGCATTTCAATATATCTTTTAATACGACAAAAACCTAAGATTGACTTAGGTTTGTCGTGATTTCACTTCGTTTTATTTTACCAGAGTGTAAGTTAGCTCAAGTTGTATGGTTGCGGGCGAGGTCTGCTCGTTGCAACCCTGTATCACCGATCGGTTGAACGAGAATTTGTCGTACGCTCCCGGTGCGAGGTAGATGGTGCGAGGGATGCTCATCTGTGAGTAGTCAACCTTGCCATTCTCCTCCTTGAGGTTAAGCACTTCGTTTACCAGGGCTTGCATGTATGATGAAATATTCATCTCGTAGCAGGCGAGGCTTCGGTTTATATATCCGTTGTAGTACAACACACCTGAACTCTCTTGAGTGTAGAGGTAGTCGGGTATAGCCGTCAGAGTCTTGTAATCGGTATAGATGCCAAGGCGTGATAGAGATGAGTTTAGCTTCTCCGACATGGGCACAGGGTCAATCTGCGTGTAATCATAATCTGCCCCATCGATGTAAATCTTCAATGCCGCCTGATTGATTGCCGCCGACACGTAGCTTGTCTCGCCACCGTGTATCTCGCGCAGTGAATTCAGGAATTCATCGGTGAATTTCAGCTCGGTATATGTACCTGCGCATCCGTCTATGTAACCTAACGTCACCTCTGTGCGGTTGTCCTCCTGCTCATCAATAACGAAGTTGGCAAGCTCCGAACCGTCGAAGTCATAAGCAACGCTCTGGGCACTCACATTTCCAAATCCTTTGGCTTTCTCATCCTTGAAAAGATACTTCACGTCAATGGTGTCTGCCACGATGTCGGCATCGGCACCAGTATTACGTGTACGTCCCAAGAGTCGCAAACCTGTACTCTTCGAAGCAAACGAGAATGCCGAACCCTCACCTGCGGGTTGCTCGGCAACCTCGATGTGCAGACCGTGGAAGTTATGGACAAAAGCAGAGTCCGAAGCATAGGCCTCTACATTGTCATTGGCAAGTCCATTGGCATCGAGCTTGCCTCTGCATAGGAGCTTATCGATAAATGCCTTAGATGCAGGCGTTTCGCTCAAGCGCAAGCTTGTTGATGTTGTATATATGCCATTGTCTGGGTCGGGGAATGTGAACGAGAAGATAGGCTCGGCATCCTCGGCCAGCACGCCCTCGTGGCGAGGGTCGTAGTTAGCAAAGAAGGTGGTATCTTCAGCCGACGCGGGAACGATACTCTTGCTTAGTTCATAGATGTTGTACTTCACCGGTATGGTTGAGTCACCGGCAAAGGTATCCACAGCAAATACAAACATCATAGAGTCGTATATTGGTCGAAATCCGAAGCCTACAGAGTCGTCCACGCCCTTCATGTGGAGCATCTGACCCGTGAAGGAGAATGTTCGATTACCGAATCGAGAATCCTTCTGTGTACCGAGATACACACTGCCGAGTGAGGTGGTTCTCACCGAGTCGGTACGGAACAGACGAGTCTGGAATATCTTGCACAACGAAGGCTCTTTCTCATTGGAAGTAAGATTGTCGCCCGTTACCACCAGCTTGCCTCCTTTATAGATGCGGTGGCGAATGACCATCTGCTGGTGTCCCGGAGTAAGCTCCTCGCCCAAGGTATATTCAGCCGTAGTAGTACAGCCGCTAAATGTTGCAACAGCAGCTAACAATATGATTGCAACTGCTGTAAACCAACTATTTATTTTGTTATAAATTCTCATAAAAACGGTTATAATTATCGAAACACTCCGCCGACGCAGGGTCTTGCAACTCCAATATCGGCTTGCCACTTTGGCGAGCATACTCTAAGAGCGTAGGCTCGGCCTTCTGGGAAGCGACAACAATGCCGTCGGCATAATCAATAACGTAACGATATAGATTTTCGTATGAAGGGAGTGATAATTCCTGGAGTTTCTCATCCTCGACACCCTCGTTGGCAATGCGCTGCATGAAGTTGGAGTCTAAAGGCTGGGTGAACTTGTCATCACACAGCGACACAACTATCTTCACATCGCGGAACAGAGGGTCGTCGTTGAACACCTTCTTGAGGTAGATTGGCACAATGGCCGACATCCATCCCATGCAGTGTACGATTGAGGGTGACCAATTGAGCTTGCGCACAGTCTCCAACACTCCACGTGCAAAGAAAATAGCACGCTCGTCATTATCGGCAAACTCCTTGCCTTCAGCATCATGCAACACAGCCTTACGTGCGAAGTAATCGTCATTATCGATGAAATATATCTGTATGCGAGCCGAAGGAATCGATGCTACTTTGATTATAAGCTGATGATCGTTGTCGTCAATAATAAGATTCATGCCCGACAAGCGGATTACTTCATGCAACTGATTACGACGCTCATTGATGCAGCCGTAACGAGGCATAAACGTGCGGATCTCATTGCCTCTCTCCTGCATAGCCTGCGCCAGCTGGCGGCAGAGTGCCGAAAGCTCGGTTTCGGGCAAGTAAGGCATAATCTCCTGACAAACGTAAAGTATTTTGCGTGAAGCCATGATTATTTGAGTTTTATAATGTGCAAAGATAGTAAAAAAATCCATAATCAGCGTTCTGCCACGCTTCATGGAACTAAAAAAATTATAAAATTAGCATTGCATCGCCATAAGTTCCAAAACGATATCCCTCCTGGCGGGCTACCTCGTAGGCATTCATTATACGCTCATAACCACCAAACGCTGCAACCATCATCAACTGAATAGATTCGGGGCGGTGGAAATTCGACACCATGGCATCTGCTACGGTGAAGTTGTAAGGGTTGAAGATGAACTTATTAGTCCAGCCCGACATAGGCTTAATCATGCCGCTCGTTGATACCGCAGTCTCAATGGTGCGCATTACGGTTGTGCCTATCGCTACCACCTTGTGTCCTGCACGTTTTGTTGAATTCACCAGCTCGGCAGCCTCCTCGGTTACGACAAACTGCTCGGAATCCATTTTGTGCTTCGACAAATCCTCGACATCTACAGTGCGGAAATTACCCAAGCCGGCATGCAGGGTGATGAAGCCTTGCTCAATACCCTTAATCTCCATACGTTTAAGCAGATGCTTTGAGAAGTGTAGGCCTGCCGTGGGGGCAGCTACAGCACCTTCATGCTTGGCGAAGATAGTCTGGTAACGCTCGGCGTCCTCAGGCTCAACCTTCTCTCGTACCCAACGTGGCAGAGGGGTCTCGCCCAGACGATACAAAGCCTCCTTGAACTCCTCGTATGAACCGTCAAACAGGAAGCGTAGCGTGCGGCCACGCGATGTTGTATTGTCAATAACCTCGGCGCCCATCATGTCGTCGTCCCCGAAGTAGAGCTTGTTTCCTATGCGAATCTTGCGTGCAGGATCCACAATCACGTCCCACAGGCGCAATTCGCTGTTTAGCTCCCTGAGCAGAAATATCTCAATCTCGGCACCAGTCTTCTCCTTGTTACCATAAAGACGTGCTGGGAAAACCTTGGTGTCGTTGAAAAGGAAGAGGTCCTTCTCTTCAAAATATTCAATGATGTCCTTGAAGATGCGGTGTTCAATAGTGCCCGTAGCACGGTTGATGACCATAAGACGTGACTCGTCACGATTTTCGGTTGGATACTTGGCGAGCATCTCGGGAGAGTACTCATATCCGTACTGAGATAACTTCATAATTTTTTCTCGCTTTGTTGTGAAAGACACAAATATCAATTAATTATACGAAAAAAATGCTATTTTGTTTCAGTGGGTTTCAGATTTTCAAGAAAATTTTGCAAATTCCATGCATTTTCGGCCGTAAAACCGCCACTGCGGGTGCGGCGCAGCGACCTTAGGTAGGCTCCGCTGCCTACCGCCTCGCCTATCTCGTGCGCCAACGAGCGGATGTAGGTGCCCTTGCTGCAACGCACCCTAATCTTCAGCAGAGGCATCTGCAAATCAAGAATCTCCATCTGGTAGATGTTTATCAGAGCCTTCTTCAGCTCAACCTCCTCGCCTGCGCGTGCAAACTCATAGGCACGCACTCCCTCGACCTTCTTTGCCGAGTAGATTGGGGGTGCCTGCAACCTCTCGCCCGTAAGCGAAAGGAGTGCCTGCTCCAGCATTTCGCGGGTTATATGTTCGGTGGGGTAGCGTTTGTCGATGGGATGCTCCATGTCGTAGCTCGGAGTTGAAGCCCCAAGCTCAAGTTCGGCGATATACTCCTTCTCCTCGGCTTGCAGGGCATTCACCATCTTGGTGGCCTTGCCTATGCAGACCAGCAGAACGCCCGTAGCCAAAGGGTCAAGCGTGCCTGCGTGTCCAATCTTTATCTTTCTGAATCCTAAATGCTGAAGTGCGAATTTTATCTTCCTCACCACATCTGTCGATGTCCACTCCAGGGGCTTGTCAATGACGGCGATGTAGCCTTCTGGGAAATTTATCTCGTTGAGAGCGTCAGTTTGAGTCATATATGTCTTATAAAATGTTACTTGCAATTGCTATGCAGCCCGCCAGGGCACAATACACAGCAAACCATATAAGTTTTCCCTTGTTTACAATGTTAATCATGAATCGGCATGCCAGGCATCCTACTACAAATGCCGAGAGGAATCCGCACGCCAAAGGCAATGTGCCGATAGAGCCGAACACCATCTCGCCACTTGCCACCTCCAGCAGCATCTCGCCAAGTATCGGAGCCAGCACCATCAGGAACGAGAACTGCGCCACAGCAGACTTCTTGTTGCCGAGCAGTATGCCCGTAGCTATGGTCGTGCCCGAGCGTGACAGGCCCGGCATGGCCGCTACGGCCTGCGACAGACCTATGATAAAGGCATCGCGATATGATATGGTCTCCTTCTGGCGTGGACGTGCGTAGTAAGCAAACGAGAGCAGTGCAGCCGTCAAGAGCAGCATAGCTCCCACGATGGAGAGGATGTAAGGTGAGTTGAGCATTGCGTTTATATAGTCCTTGAAGGCAAGGCCCACGACTCCTATTGGAATCATCGATAGGATGAGCTTGAGCACATAGGCCTGCTCCTGGTTGAAGTGACGCGAGAAAACACCTATAATGAGCCGCTTCACCTCGCTCCACAGAATCACAATCGTGCTGAGTACCGTGGCGGCGTGCAACGTCACGTCAAAGAGCAGGTTCTCCTGAATCTCTACGCCGAGCAGGGCTTTGGCAATCTGAAGGTGGCCGCTACTGCTGACGGGCAGAAACTCGGTCAGTCCCTGTACTGCGCCGAGGATTATAGATTCAATAATGGTCATAGAGCGTGGTTAAAATTTCTTCATGATGGCATAAATCTCAAATATGAATCCTCCCACGATAAGTATGGGGGCGAGTGTTATGCGTCGCCACGAAAACATGGCATAGTTAAACTCCTCGGGGCTCTCGCTTCCTCCGCCACACATCAGCACCATGCCTATGATGATGACCACAAGCCCTATGCCCATGAGTATGTAGTTCTTCATAGCCAGGGGCATCTGCGCATCGTTCTTATCCTGCGTGGCACTGAACCTCGCGAAAATTTTCTTCAACATATTAATATAGATATATTTTATTAGACTTCATATTGACAAATTTACCCACCGCAAAGCTGGTGAATATGAGCGATATCACCAGACCCGATATAATCATGGCACCTACCACAATGCCTATCTTTATCAGTTCCGTTGTGGCTATCAGTTCGGGAATGGTGCCGCTAAGACCCGCTATTGCGGCCAGGAACAGCAGGCTTGCGATGATGCCCGCCCATACGCCTTTCTTGGCAGCTGTGGCCAGGAACGGACGCTTGATGTAGCTCTTTGTTGCACCAACCAGCTTGAGAGTGTTTATCAGGTAGCGGCGTGAGAATATCGCCAGACGGATAGTGTTGTTCAGTAGTATGATTGATATCACAAACAAAGCACCGCCAAAGACAATCAGTACTATTGTAATCTTCCTCAGTGAGGAGTGTAGCTGCTCGATTGTAGATGCGGGGTAGGCTACATATACCACTCCGCCGATCCCCGACAATTTATCAACCAGGGCATCGGTTGAGGCTCTGTCATTTGTGGCTACGGCAACCTCGAAGCTATTGCGCAAGGGGTTGTCCTCGAGTATGTTCTCTATCTCGGTGGCAAACATGTGGCGGAACTCTACATCTTCGATTTTAGACTCTTTGCTCAAGTATTCCACATGCTCTACGCCTTCAATGCTCGATATCTCCTGCTCGATGACATTCAGTTGTTGCTCTGTGACCGAGTTGTCCAGCTCGGCCGAGAGCGTTATGCTGTGGCGTAGCGAGTAGGCTGTCGTCAGGGCTGCTGTGAGCATGTAACCCACCGACCCCAACATGAACAACACCATTGAGATGCTTATGGTCGAAACTATGTACGAGCGGCGTACTTTACGCCTGAGTCTTTTGTCTTCGCGCATTGATTACGGGTATTATTATGGTTAGAATTGTAGCAATTAATACGATTATCGAGAAACCGAGAGTTATGCCTTCAATCAGTGCCCAGCGGGGCGCTCGGTAACGCCACTCAATGCTATGCTTGCCTGCAGGCAACTCCAGGGCTCGCAGAATGTAGTTGGCACGCAGAGGCTTCACCTCTCGACCGTCGATAAACGCACGCCAGCCCTCTGCGGTGTAAACCTCTGAGAATACGGCGAAGGCATCTCCCTGAGCCTCATACTCATAGCGCAGGTAGTTGGGGCGATACTCCTTGAGCGAGATGCTGCCGTCGTGGAGGTTGAAGTTCTCTGGCAGGAACTCCTCGCTCACAACCGCTTCGCGGCGGGTGTCAATCTTGCCTAAAAGTTCCATCTCCTGCTGTGGAGTGTCGGCACGCACGATGCTCTCCACCATCCACGCTGCTCCGTTGGCCGAGGGGCGTGTGATGACATCCTGCTCCGACTTGCCGTTGATGATGTAACGCACGTTGAGCATGTCGAGCACACCCTCGTTAAGCTGCGAGAGGTGATGGTCTATAAGGTCCTGATAACGTGAGAGCTTTGCTCCGTGATATCCTCCCACCGAGCGATGGAAATAGGATGTGGTGGCATCGTTGAAAGGCGACACGGTCAGGTTCAGCACTCTGTATGCAGGGTCTTTGTCGTTGAGGATGAACTTGTCGGCAGGCGTAGGCATAATCTTCGCTGCGCGGGCCTCCACAAAGTTGTCGTGGCTAAGGTAACGGAAATCTACGTTTATAAGGTCGGTCGCTACCACGAAGGCAAGCACGGCACACAGCACCGCAGGGCGGGTAATAACTTTCCGCTCAATAAAACCCCACAGGGCAGCTGCCGCAAGCAACATAAACAGAAGTGAGCGCCACGCATCGGCCTGCATCGCCTGGGCACGCTCATCGGCCATTGCCGAGGCTGTGTTCCATGCCATCTGTTCATGCAAGCCCTGCTTGATATAACTCTCGGCATTGCTCTGCTTGAGCATTTGCAGGAACTGCTCACTCAGTAGCTCGCCGCTCTCTTGCATGCCATAGTTGCCCAATGCTCGTCCGCCTAAAATCATCACAAGAAGCACTCCTCCCGTTATGCCGGCAGCCCACGCTACGGCACGGCGCAGGTGGCGTGTGTCGGCATGATTCTTAAACATGTGCGCCAAGCCCAATGCGGCCAGCAGCGGTACGGTCCACTGCACCACCACGAGCGACATGGAGAGTGTGCGGAACTTGTTGTAGCCTGGTAATGTGTTGAATAGTAATTCGGTGAACCACATCAAGTTATTGCCCCACGCCATTAGCAGCGCGAGCGCAGATGCTCCCACAATCCACCACTTCATTCTGCCGGGCAGAATAATGAGGGCGAATATGGCGAGGAAGAGAACTGCCGCACCCAGATATGTGGGGCCCGCCGTGTAGGGCTGCTCTCCACGATAGCGGGGCAGGTATTGCGCAAAGTCCTCGATGCCAAACTCCTTGAGTGAGTTGGCTACGGCACCATCCTTGGCAAATGTGTCAGTTGAGGCTCCACCCATAAAGTCGGGAACGAGCATATTGAAACTTTCGGCTTTGCCGTAGCTCCATGCCGTGGCATACTCCAGGTCGAGGCCCTCCCTGCCGCTTGCGGCATCCTCGGCCGTAAGCTCCGAACCGCCACGCGTAGTCTCCTTGGAGTGTTGCATGGTGTACCATAGGGGCGCAAAGTTTGAGCCTACGCCCACCACACCCGCAGCAATAAGCAGGGCGGTACGTTTCATGAAATCTCGCACGAGCTGCTCCTTGTATGCAAAGAACATCTCGCTGAGCCACATGGCTGCCATCACAATCAGGAAGTAGTAGGTTATCTGCGGATGGTTTGCACCTATCTCAAGCGAGGTGAAAAGGGCTGTGAGAGCCGCTCCTACCCACATGTTGCGTCTGAGCGTACACCATGCGCCAGCGACCATCGGCGGGGCATATACCATTGCCCACACTTTGGTGATGTGGCCTGCGCCTATGATGAGTATGGTGTATGTCGAGAATCCGTAGGCTATGGCTGCAACGAGTGATACCCAGGGGTTTACACCCATCATGAGCATGGCCACCCACATGGCCACCATCGAGAAGAAGAGCAGCGAGATGGGGATGTCCACAACATTGGTCAGCTTGCCTATCGTGCCCTTGATGGCCTGTGCCGGATACTTCACGTTTATGAGGTAGGCGGGCATGCCCGAGAACATGCGTCCTGTCCACTGTGCATCCTCACCCGTAAGTTCCCTATTGTCAAGGATATCCTTGCACATGCCCTCGTATTGGGTGACATCGTGCTGTACGAGTTTCTCGCCTGCAAGCTGTGGAGCGAAGTAGAGCGCAGCGAGAATGAAAAAGAGTACAACGGTGATGACCGTGATAAAGATATTTTTTCGGTTGATGGAGTAAAATTTCATTCTTTCGTTAATTTACAGCGTCAAAGTTACGAAAAACATTCTTTTTTTGGTGCGTAATTGCGAAAAATTACTATATTTGCAAAGCTAATGTTGTGCCTAAAAGCAAAAATATGGTAACACTTGATTCAATTCGTACCCCAATAGCTGCCGACCTGGTAGCCTTCGAGGAGTTTTTGCGCAGTCGGTTCTCGTCCGATGGGAAGCTGATGTCCGAGATGCTGGAGTACGTTTTGACCACACATGGTAAGAACATCCGCCCTATAATAGTTATGCTCGCCTCGGCACTCACCTCGTCTGCGAATCTGCGTGAGTGGAAGGAGGGTGAGCGTTGTTGTACCAAGCGTACTTATCTGGCCGCACTTATGGTCGAGATGCTCCATACGGCATCACTTATCCATGACGATGTAATTGATAACTCCGACACCCGCCGTGGCCGTCCCTCCATCAATGCTCTGTGGCAGTCGCGCAATGCTGTGGTGTTGGGCGATTATCTGCTGGCCCGCACCATGAGCCTTGGTATGGAGAGCGCGCAGTACGATTTGGTGTCGCACATCGTAGGCTCGGTTGCGACGTTGTGTGAGGGCGAGATTCTTCAGAGTCAGCACACGGGAGATAAAAGTACCACACGAGCATCTTATCTTGAGATTATATACAAAAAGACTGCCAGCCTGATAAGCGTGAGTGCTTCAGCAGGAGCGGTGTCGATTGGTGCAAGTCGTGAGGATGTCGAGCAGATGCGTCGCTTTGGCGAGGCGTTGGGTATGGCGTTCCAGATTCAGGACGACATTCTTGATTACAGCCGATGCTCAAAGACGGGCAAGCCTGCCAACAACGATTTGCGTGAGGGGAAGATTACCCTTCCGCTTATCGAGGTGCTGGAGCAATGCTCTTCGGCAGAGCGTTTGCAGCTTCTGGACAAGCTCTCGCAGTGTGCTACGGATGAGTCGGCTGTGGATTTCCTTCAGGGTGTGGTTGAGGCTACGGGAGGTCTGGCCATGGCGGCCCGTACCATGCGTACCTATATCGATCGCGCGACGGCAATTCTTGCCAGGTATGCCGACTCGCCCTATCGTACGGCTCTTGTGAACCTGTGCGCCTTTGTTGCCGAGAGAGACAGATAACATAAACACATTAATAAACTCATTAACTAATTTTAATTTTTATGGAAAAAAGACAAAACAGTAACGTGCCGGCGATTATCGTGTGCATCCTGCTCTTCGGTATGATTTCGTTCGTCACAAACCTTGCATCTCCAATGGGTGATGTATTGAAGAACCAGTTTGGTGTGCCTAACTGGATGGGTACTTTGGGCGTATTCTGTAACTTTATTGCTTATGCAGTTATGGGTATCCCTGCTGGTAACATGCTCCAGAACTTGGGTTACAAGAAGACAGCCCTGATTGCAGTTGCAGTAGGTTTCACAGGTGTAGGTATTCAGACTATTGCTGGTCTGTTGGCCGGTAACCTTGCATTCGGTGTCTATCTTTTGGGTGCTTTAGTTGCAGGTTTCTCAATGTGTATGTTGAACATCGTTGTAAACCCAATGTTGAATAAGCTCGCTGGTGGTGGTAACAAGGGTAACCAGCTCGTTCAGGTAGGTGGTTCGTTCAACTCATTGATGGGTACAGCGGTAATCTTCCTTTCAGGTGTGTTTGTACCAAGTATCGTTGATGCAAAGATTAGCCAGGTATTCCCATTGATGGGTATCGCTCTTGCTATCTTCGCTGTGGCATTTGTTGTGGTATTGTTCACCAACATTCCAGAGAACGCTCCTGCTGCTGCAGTTGCTAACGAGAAGTCACAGTATGGTCCAATGTCATTCCGTCACTTTGTGCTGGGTGCTATCGCAATCTTCGTTTATGTAGGTGTTGAGGTAGGTATTCCTAACGTATTGCAGAAGTGGTTGCAGAATGGCGGTCTGAGTGTTACTGAGGGTGCTGAGGCTATCGCAGGTACTGTGGCTGCTACTTACTGGTTGCTTATGCTTGTAGGCCGTTTGGCTGGTGCTGCACTTGGTGCAAAGGTTTCAGCAAAGACTATGCTTGCAGTTGTATCAACTGTAGGTTTGGTATTTGTTTTGGGTGCAATGTTCCTCAATCCAGCAACAACAGTTAACCTCCCAGTATTCAAGGGTACAGATGGTTTCGGTTTGGCATCAGTTCCTGTAAATGCTGCGTTGCTCGTGTTGTGCGGTCTTTGTACTTCAGTAATGTGGGGTGGCATCTTCAACCTCGCAGTTGAGGGCTTGGGTAAGTACACTGAGAAGGCCTCAGGTATCTTCATGGCTCTTGTTTGCGGTGGTGGTATCCTCCCATGGTTGCAGAACGGTATCGTTGACATGACAGGTAATGACTATCTGGTAAGTTACTGGGTAATCGTTGTTTGCTTGGCTTACATGCTCTTCTACGCACTTGTAGGTTCAAAGAATGTAAACAAGGATATTTCTGTTGAGTAATGAAAGTAAGTGCCGAAAGGCAATTCATAGGGCTGTCGGGAACCCGGCAGCCCTCTTTTTTCGCATAAGCCCCCTGCTCCTGCAACAAAAAAACGAGGCACCCCGTTGTGGGATGCCTCGAGTATGAGGGAAAAATCTGTTATTTATCTTTGCGACGCTCTATCTGACGCTTCAGGACATCTTTGGCGTTGTCAATAGCCTCTTCAAATGTGCGAGCCTGCTCCTCGACACGGATGTCGCCGCCTGGCATGCGCAATGTGATTATTACGATTTTGTTGCCCGCCTGATCATCTTTCTCAAGCTTCAATACAACATCTACACCCGTTGCCTCTGCGGCAATGCGGTCCACCATGGCTAATTTCTTCTCGATGAATTCGATCAACTTCTGGCTGGCATCGAATTTCACTGACTGGATCTGTACGTTCATAGCCTTAAATTTTAAGTTAAACATTATCTATACGCCCTGCCGGTGGCAGTACGGCGATTTCGGTTAATGCTCGCCCAGCTTGCGGAGTTTTTCTGCACTGGCAGCCCCTCCCGAGCGCGGATGTGCTACATCGTATATGCTACGCAACTGTGCAATGTTGCTGTGGGTATATACCTGTGTCGCACGCAACGAACTGTGGCCCATGAGTTCCTGAATCTCCCTTAGGTCGGCACCGTCGTTGAGCAGGTGGGTGGCAAACGTGTGTCTCAGCACGTGAGGCGAGCATTTGCCCTGCACCCCGCACTCCCGCAGAAGACGTGCCACACTGCGTTGAACATCGCTTCTGGAGATGCGTTCTCCTCGCTTTGATAAAAATAGTGCTTTTTCCTGACTTGTGCAAATATTTTCGGCTAAATTTTTTGTGATGTAGTCACCAATCTCGGCACTTACACGTTTTAGGATGGGAATCATACGTTCCTTGTCGCCCTTGCCAAGCACCCGCAACGTGCTGTAGTTGTCGTCAAAGTGGTCGTGGTCAATGGCGCGAATCTCGGCCAGACGCAGCCCGCACGTGTATAACATCAGTACCAGCAACGCATCACGCCGCTCAATCCAATCCTCGCTATGCAGTTGGGCGAGTACCCGCTCAACCACACTCACCATATCCTGCTGTGTGATGAATTTCGGAATACGCTTCTGTGTGCGCAGCGACTTCACGGTGGCAAAGACATCACTCTCGACTATGCCCTCCCTGCGCATATATTTATATAATGAGCGTATGGAACTCATCGCGCGGTTTATTGATGCTGCGCTGAACTGACGTGTGCCACGCTCGGTTTTGGCATCGGAGAGTGCCATCAGCCACTCGCGTAGGTCGCGGCCCTCGACCTTATCCAGCCTGAACTCTTCGCTTGTGGAAGCTCCCCAAGAGGTAAAGACCTCAATGTCGTGCATGTAGTTGCGCACCGTCAGGGGCGAGTAGCGTCGCTCGGCGGTGATGTAGTTGAGAAAGCGGTCTATAATCTCGTGGTTCTGCATATCTAACGCTCCTCACGCTCAATCGACAGGATGCGAGCCTCGCCCTGGTTGGGCAGGGGCTTGTGTATGACGATGACGGCATACTGTCGCTTGCCCTTCTTGCCATTGGCATCTATTGCGCGGGCCTTGCACAGAAAGCGGTAGTTTGTACCTGCAACAATCTGCGTGGCTACGTTCAGAGGAGTGTACTCCACGCCCTGCAATGATGCTGTTGCCTGCTCGAACAGTTGCAGCTCCTCATCCGAAATGCTGCGTTGCTTGCTGTATCCGCCCACAATTTCGGGCTGGGGATTAATCCATGAAGAGATGTGGTCGCAACCTGTATTCAGGGCCAGAACGAGCAGCATGGCGGGGATTATTTTGGTTAAGAGATGTTTCATGGTGCAATATTTTTAATTCGGCTAAAGCAAAGATACGAAAAAAATATTAATTTTGTAATGATAGAATATTGCGATGCCCATTATGCGAAAAATAGTTCTATATCTGCTCATAATGAGCATGTCGCTCTCGATGCCATAACGGGTACCAATGGCTGGGTGCATTACACGGGCAACTATGGCGATGTCGAGGGCGAGATAGCCTACATGAAGAGCTGGTATCGCAACCGTGTGCGTAAGTTGGACACATTGTTTGCGGGTTTTAATAAGCTATAGCACATATTATTATGGGCGAATTATTTGTTTGTTAAAATAATTGTGCTAACTTCGTGGCAGTGAAAACAATGTATACAATAATAACTCTATGAAAAAACTACTATTTCTCATGGTTGCACTCTGCTCAGTAGTGGCAGTTGCAGCGAAACCAACGGTGAAGAGCATTACATCACCAGACGGAAAACTTAAGCTTACGGTTACAATCGAGAACGACATTCGCTGGAGCGTTGAGCTTGACGGTCAGACTATCATCACACCTTCAAAGGTTGCCATGCTGATTGGCGAGAGCGAGGTGTGGGGTGAGAATCCACGTCTGCGCAAGGCTACCGTAGGCAAGATTAACGAGGTAATCCCCGCTCCTGTTTACAAGAAAAGCGAGGTTTTGGACCAGTGCAGCACCCTCACACTCTCATTCAAGGGTGACTACGGCATCGAATTCCGTGCCTACAACGAGGCGGCGGCTTACCGTTTCACCACAACCCGCAAGGGTGATTACACCGTAAAGAGCGAGGTTGCCGAGTTCTCATTCGAGAAGGACAACAACGTCTATTGCTCTTACACACGCTCTAACTCTAACAAGACTTTCGAGCAGCAGTACTTCCAGTCATTTGAGGGACCGTATTTCATTGAGCCTATGACCAAGATGGGCAAGCAGCGCCTGATGTATCTGCCGGTGTTGGTTGATATGGGTGACAAGAAGGTCTGCATCACCGAGACTGACCTTGTGAATTACCCAGGTATGTTCCTCTACAACGGCGACAAGAACACCTCTTTGGAGAGCCACTTCGCCACTGTGCCCGATGAGGTTGAGCAGGGTGGTCACAACATGTTGCAGGGCCTTGTTAAGAGCCGCAAGCCATACATCGCAGCCCTCAATGGCGCACGCACATTCCCATGGCGTATATGCAACATCGCACGCAACGACTTCGAGCTTTTGGACAACGATATGGTGTTCCGCTTGAGTCATCCCAACGTGATTGGCGACACATCGTGGATTAAGCCTGGTAAGGTTGCTTGGGATTGGTGGAACAACTGGGGTCTCTATGGTCAGGACTTCAAGCCAGGTATCAATAACCGCACCTACGAGTATTACATCGACTTCGCAGCTGCCAATGGCATTGAGTATGTCATCCTTGACGAGGGTTGGAACGTGAACCTGAAGGCCGACCTTATGCAGATTATCCCACAGATAGACCTCCCACATCTTATCAATTATGGTAAGGAGCGTGGCGTAGGTATCGTTCTTTGGGGTGGTTATTGGGCCGTAAATCGTGATATGGAAAACCTCTTCAAGCACTACTCTGAGATGGGTGTCAAGGGCTTCAAGATTGACTTCATGGATCGTGACGACCAGGATATGGTTAATTTCTACGAGCGTGCAGCTGCCACCGCAGCCAAGTATAAGCTTATGGTCGATTTCCACGGAGCCTACAAGCCTTGCGGTCTTTCACGAAAGTATCCTAACGTGGTGAACTACGAGGGTGTGAATGGCCTTGAGCAGATGAAGTGGTCTTCAATCGATTTGGACCAGGTTACCTACGATGTGCAGATTCCTTTCATCCGCATGGTTGCAGGCCCTATGGACTACACCCAGGGTGCTATGCTCAACGGTACAAAGGTTACATATCGTCAGAGTTATCACGAGCCTATGAGCCAGGGTACTCGTTGCCGCCAGTTGGCTATGTATGTCATCTTCGAGTCTCCGTTCAACATGCTTTGCGACTCGCCATGTAACTACGAGAAGGAGCCTGTGTGTACAGAGTTCATCGCCGACATCCCAACCGTGTGGGATCAGACCGTTGCGCTGGATGGTAAAATCAGCGAGTATGCAATCATGGCACGCCGCAAGGGTGACACATGGTATGTTGGTGGTATGACCAGCTGGAAGGGCCGCAACGTGGAGGTTGATTTGTCATTCCTGCCAGCAGGCACATACGATGTTGAGAAGTATGTCGATGGATATGAGTCTCATGTTTTGGCACGCGATTTCCGTGTTGAGAAGCAGAGCATTGACAACACTGCCAAGATTAAGGTGTGGATGGCATCAGGCGGTGGCTTCGCATTCAAGATTACTCCTAAGAAATAATATATTGTAAATGTATATAGAGGCAAGGTTGTCGGCTCGCAGTCGGCAATCTTGTTTTTTTGTTGCCTTTTTGGATGAAAAAATCATAAATTTTCGATTCTATTTCAAAATTGCATAGTAAATTTGTAATACTATGAAAATATTGATTATCGAAGATGACCCTTCGTTGCGCGAAATCATGAGCCGCGAGCTTAAGCAGGAGGGGTATGTGGTGGAAGTGGCAACGACGTTTGTCGAAGCTGACAGTACGGTGGCGGGGTACAGTTACGATTGTATCCTGCTCGATATCATGTTGCCCGACGGTAATGGACTGCATCTGCTTGAGCATATCCGTAACCTGGGCAAGCGTGATAATGTAATCATAGTCTCGGCGCGTGATTCGCTCGAGGATAAGGTTTATGGCTTGGAGAACGGTGCCGATGATTACCTTCCCAAACCGTTCCATACGGCCGAACTTATTGCCCGTGTGCGTAGTGTGCTGCGTCGTGGTCGTACGGCGGGCGAGTTGGAACTTGTGCTGGGCAATGTAACGTTGCGTCCCGACAGTCGCAGCGTGACGGTTGCGGGTGAGCCTTTGACGATGCTCAAGAAGGAGTTCGACATATTGTTCTACTTCATGCAACGTCCCCATCACATGGTCGATAAGAGTGTGCTGGCCGAGGCTGTGTGGGGCGATTATGCCGATGAGTCCGATAATTTTCAGTTTCTCTACGCACAAATCAAGAACCTCAGGCGCAAACTCAGTCAGGCGGGAGCTACAATAGAGCTTTCGGCGGTCTATGGTTTTGGATATAAACTTTCAGAGAAGGAGTCGTAGTGCATCTGTTTTCGCGTATAGTACGTCATTTGGCACTGGTGCTTATTCTGCTCATGACTTTGTGGGCGGTGCTCTTCTTCTATGCCATGATGGATGAGATACGAGACGAGGCAGATGACTCTCTGGAGCATTACTCTGCCGTGATTATTTCGCGTGTGCTGGCGGGGCGTGAGTTGCCGCAGCTCGGTGATGGCTCAAACAATAGTTATAAGCTGATGCCCGTAAGCCAGGAGTACGCTGCGTCGCATCCTCACCTTGCTTACCATGACGAAAACTTCTTAATTGCCGATAAGGGTGAGGAGGAACCTGCGCGTGTCATTACAACCATCTTCTCGGATGATGCAGGGCAGTATTACGAACTTAAGGTAGCTACGCCCACCTTCGAGAAGAATGATTTGTTTGAGTCTATAGCCATCTGGATTGTGGTGTTGTATGTGGGACTTCTGCTGGTGGTGCTTGCTGTCATAGCCCTTGTCCTTTATCGCAATATGCACCCGCTGTATGCGTTGCTCGATTGGCTTGAGAGCTACCGCCCGGGCTGCAAGCCCAAACCCCTGCCCGGCGAGACCCGCATCAAGGAGTTCCGTAAACTGCGAATGGCCCTGCAGCGTGCCATAGAACGCTCGGAGCTGATGTTGGAGCGTCAGGCGCAGTTTATTGGTGATGCGTCACACGAGTTGCAGACTCCGCTGGCCATTATCGGTAACCGTATAGAGTGGCTGATGAACAGCGACTCGCTGACCGAGGAGGAGGCGACCGAACTCTACAAGATACATCAGACTCTGTTGCGTGCCGTGCGCCTTAACAAGACCCTGCTGCTGCTCACCAAGATTGACAATCACCAATTCCCCGAGAGTACCGATGTCGATATTGTGCAGTTGATTCGCGATTACATTGAGAACTATGGTGAGGTGTTTGAGTCGCGAGGGGTGACTTTCCGGGTTGATTTGCCCGAGCAGTATGTGGTGCACATGAATGAGTCACTTGCCCAAACTCTTGTAAACAATCTTATCAAAAATACCTATATCCACGCTCCCGAGCAGAGTGTTGCTCATGTGGAACTTCGTGAGGGAGTGATGACTATCAGCAACGAGGGCGTGGAGTCGCTCGATGCTGAGCATGTCTTCGACCGCTTCTATAAGGCTTCCAAGAAGCACACATCCACAGGCTTGGGTCTGGCTTTGGTGGCTGCGGTGTGTCGTCTGTATGACATGCCGCTGGAGTATGGTTTCGAGCAGGGACGTCACCGTTTCACGGTTAAGTTCTAATCCCTATATATCAAAGGTATTTCCGCCTGCGGCTTCATTGAGCCTGTACGGAGCAGAAAAATTTAACTTTTTTTGCAAAAAAATCTTCAATCCTACGATTTTTACAAATCCATTTCAAAATCGTGCATAATCTTTGCATTAGGAAATAAAAGAAATGTAAAACTATAAAAATGAAGATTATGAAAAGGGTTATTTCAACAGTTGCAGTTTTGTTGTTTACGTTGGGTGTAGCGTGTGCAAAGGCAGACCAGCCCATTAAAGCAGAGGAGTTGCCCGTGGCGGCGCGGACTTTCATTAAGACCTATTTTTCAGGGGCAAAGATATCGTTTGCAAAGCTCGATGACGAATTTCTGTACAAGGAGTACGAGGTGATGCTGACCGATGGCACCAAGTTGGAGTTTAATGGTGACGGCGAGTGGGAGAATGTGGACTGCAAGTATGGAGCAGTTCCTACGGGAATCGTTCCCGCGCAGATTGCGGAGTATATAAAGAAGAATTACCCCGATGCGAAGATTCTTAAGATTGACCGTGACCGCCGCGACTACGAGGTTGCACTCTCAAACCACCTGGAACTTACCTTCGACCTTAAGTTCAACCTTGTTGATATTGATGATTAGATATGTGTGATTAGGTTAAATTGGTGATTAGTTAAAAAGTGTGTGTAAAGTTAGGTTAGTGATTAATTAAGGGTTATTATGAGAAAGCTGTTTTTATTCCTGGCACTTGCAGCTCTGGCAGGCTGCGGTGACGACGACGGGTATAACCCCGCCAATTGGAAGGTTGTAGAGGCCTTCAACACAAAATACCCCAATGCCACCAATACGCAGTGGAATGGTCAGCTGGGCTTTGCCGTGGCGACATTCCAGGATCCACAGCAGAACAACGAACTGTATGATAGCGAGGCGTGGTTTGGTCTGACGGGTATATGGTACATGACCGTGAGCGACATTCCTTACTCGGCTCTGCCCGAGGCAGTCAAGAGCGCATTCAGCGCAAGCGAGTTTGCCGAGTGGCTGATTGAGGATGTTGAGAAGGTCGAGCGTTCTTCAGCGGCAACACTCTATGTCATAGAGGTTGAGTCGCGCGGAGGGGCTCCCGAGCAGGAGTGGGATTTATATTATGCCGAGGATGGCACTCTCGTCAAGAGCGTACCCTCTGACGGCCCTCCTGCCTACTCACCCGTAGCACCCAATGGCACGATTGAGAGCTACATCACAACCACTTACCCCAATGCCACCATCCTTGATTTCGAGCGTGAGGGCGGCATTACCGAGGTTGATATCCTCGATGGCGGGGTAGTGCGTGAGTTGTACTTCGATGCCGCAGGCACATGGTTGCGCACAGTGACCGATGTGCGTCCTGCGGAGTTGCCCGAGGCGGTTCTTCAGGCTATTGCGGCAAGCGACTATGCTACATGGCGCATTGACGATGCCGAGAATATCGTGGAGGGTGCTGGCGAGTATTACCTGATTGAACTTGAGAGTGGCGAGCGTGAGGTGGTGCTGATGATTGCTCCTTCGGGCGAGATTCTTCCCTACTAAAGCTCTGAAGCATTCTCTCTTCGGGTAATGCCAAACAAAAGGGACTAACCGCTTGGGTTAGTCCCTGATTTTTTGTTCCCTATGGATACTACTTCAGACGGTTCAGAGTCTGCTCAATCTCCTTGGCAAGAGTCTGGTCAGTGGTATTTATACCTTGCAGACCATCTATAATCTCCTGCTTGCGATATGAGAGGTTAAACCAACCGAGTGCCTCGGCAGCGGCTATGCGCACCTCGATGGGCTCCTCCTCATTGGCAATCAAAGAGAGCATTTGCTCAATCTGGTCGTGGTATGTCGAGTTGCGGAAACTTCTGATTGAGCCGATGCGGCTGTTGGGCTTGGCCTCCTTGTCGAAAGCACCCTCCGCATCGTCAGCTTTCATATACTGAATGCGGGCAATGCGCTTACGCAACGCATTGAAATACTCCTGCTCGGGGTAGCCCGACTTAGCTATTGCCGCCTCAATGGCATGCTCAACCTCCTTCTCGGGCATCACCTGCCACATGTTGTTGAGCGAGAACACTACGCGCTGGCTCTCAGGGCGGTTAATCATCACGTCGGCGCACTCATCCAGAAGCTGCTTGTCGCCAATCATTGATGCGTAGCGTGCAGCATTGCGGCGTACCACCTCGTAGCTGTCGTAGAGGGCCTCGCTCACCGCCGCAACAAACTCGGTGCATGCACCACCGTAGCGTGAGAGCAGTTTCAGGCACTCCATGCGTGTTGTGGCGTAGTTGCATGAGCGATACTTCTCGAGCAGCGTGGCAGCCGAAATCAGATTGGCATCGGCAAGTGTGCGAAGTGCAAGGCTCTGCACATCGGCATTGGGGGCCTTGGTAAGCTCTTGCCAATACTCTACATCCTGCGCCTTGCGCTTGCGGGGGTTAATGATGTTGCGAGTGAGAATCTCCTGACGCAGGTTGTTGGCGTCGTTTGGAGCGAAGTGGAATGCAGGGTCACCAATGATGTGCCCCTCAAGTGTGGCAATCATGCGGTTGTACTGGCCAATGCGCACTCCATTCGACAGCAGGCCGAGCATCTCGTATGTCCAGCGGTCCTGCAATACGTTCACCGTATTACCCTGTGCCACTACGGTGCGGCCACGACCGAAGATGTAGCTGCCGGCAACATAACCTTTCTGGTGGAATGAGCCGTTGTAGCAGGCGTTGAACATCACAAAGCGGGGCATGGGGCGCAGCTTGTTAATCTCCTCCAGCACGAGGTCGTCCTCATTCTTTTGCTCCTTGGGTGTGGGGTTGTCGAACTCCTCAAAGAACTTGTCGGTCAGGCGGTACTTATCCTTGAAGTATGCCTTTGCTCCCACCACGTCGCCATTCTCCTTGCGCTGCTCACGGCGCAGGTAGTAATACACCTCGCTGCGAAGTGCCTCGGCACGGCGGTCGAAGCCCTCAATGGGCTCCTCGCCATCGAGGTGCTGCTTGTCGGGTGAGCCATGCTCGTTGAAGAGCATCACATCCACCTCCTGTCGCTCAATCTGGTCGAAGAGCTGCTCCTTGGCATTCTGCATGCGGAAGTTGAGCTGCGTGAGGGCCGAGATGTTGTTGCTTGTAGTAAGTTGTGGGAACATCTCGTCGATGGCTAAACGTTCGTCCATCCACGCCACCAGGCAGTCGGAGTTATAGGCTGCACCGGCATAGGTTACCACGTGGTCAATTCGCTCGTTGCGACGACGCTCGGCAACCACCTTGCGCAGGTAATGGCTGATGGCTTTGTATTTGTCGCCGCCCATCTCCTCGGGGTAGATTATGCGGCCTGAATAGAACGTGGGGTTGAGTTGTTGCGCCGAATGTTCTGCCAATTTGTAGTAGAAACGCAGAGGGTTTATTGAGTCGCGCTTGATGAACTCAAACTCAAGGTTCAGGTCGTCATAGAAGCGGTCCGAAGTGACGGCAGTCTCCTCAATGGGGAAACGCTCCTCGTTCATCTTGAATGCTGTGGTCATGTGCTGCGCATTCTGCACACTCACATAAGGTACGTCACCGATGAACACGACACCCTCGAGCGGCATCTCCTTCATATTCTTCTTGTAGAGCTTCTGCAACTCACCACGAATATCCTCGGGAGACTCCCACGCCGCTGAAATGGTGTAAACGGCCAGACCGTCATGCCCCAATGCTTTGCGGTAGGCCTCCACCTCCTTTTGGCAGCTGAGGTATGTCTGGTTGTCGATGACAATGGCAAACGATGTGGGTTGCTTCTGCTCGGGCTGCTCCACGCTTATTTTGGCCTTGGCCTGAGAGGTGAGAGCTGCAATTGAGAGTGCTATGGTAAAAAATATCTTTCTCATAACTACTTACTTTTTAGATGTTAGGCGTGAATAGGCACGTGTGACTTCGCGGGTGAGCTCCTCCGACATGCCTCCCTTGTCGAGCAGCTGCTTGCATGTTGCGGCAATCTGCTCCTTGTGTACCGAGATGTTGAACCAGGCCAGAGCCTCGGCCATCAGTACACGAATCTTCTCCTCCTCGCTCTCGTCGCTCAGAATCTTGCAGAAGGTATCGGTGAACTGGTGGTAGGGGTGGTTCTTGAGCGCAGCAATGTAGAATGGACGCCAACGCTTGTCCTCGCGGTCGGTGAAGTTGCGCAGAGCCGATGGCTCGCCATTGTCGGCTGTGCGGGTATCCACATAACGCTTAATCTCCTCCTTATATCTTTGGGCATTATGGAATGTAGCCTTCTCAAAACGCTTCTCGATGGCTGCCAGCACCTTGTCGCGGTCGAATGATGCCAGGGCAAACGTGGTCTGGAACATCACACGAATCGAGTTGTTGTCCCTGATGTATGACTCAATGAGCAGGGGAATGAAATCCTCATCGCCCACCTGACCCATGCGTGTCACGGCAATGCGACGAATAAACTCATACTCATCGCTCCACGCCTTCATCAATATCTGTTTGTAGTTATGGTCGTCAAGACGCTCCGAAAGGCGCATTGCAGTGCCGCGCACCACGGCATAGGGTGACTGCATATACTTATCAAGCAACACATTTGAAACACCCTCATAGTCAAGCTCCATAAGGCGGGTCATCGCCAGACACTGCATATCGGGCAACTCGTGCGAGAGCTGCTTCAGCCAGTACTCCGAACTATTGTTTAGGGCATTGCGGTTGATATCGTACTTTGCCGCCTCGGGGTGGTGGAACGCCAGCGTAGGGTCGCCGTGGATGTGCGATTCGAGTATGTTAATATGCTTTGCCCACACGCCTATACGTGCGCCATAGCCCAGCAGTCCCATCAAATCATACGATGTCTTGTCCTGCAACACGTTCACACTGTTTGCCCAGCCGATGACACACTTACCCTCGGCAAAGATGAACTTGCCGGCAATGTAGTCGCCGTTGCGGAAGTCGCCGTTGAAGCAGGCGTCAAAGAATACCATGCGCACGTTGGGACGTATGTCGTTAATCTCCTCGAGGATGATGCCGGTTTTGAGGTCGAGCAACGAGTCCTTGTCAATCATGGCCTGCTCGTTGGCATTGGTGTGCCACTTCACCGAGTCAAGGCCCCACTTCTCGGCCATTTTGTTGGCTGACGCGGGACTGCGACGATACTGTCCGCGCAGGCGGAACTCCATCTGCTCGATATGCTCGTCAATGTCGCTTGTCTGCGGGTCTCCCGACACATACATGCGGAAGTAGTCACCGTGCTGGTGCCAAATCATGAAGTCGAGGTCGTCGCGGCGCAACTCACGTATGCAGTCATATTTCATGTATGGCTCCATGCTGTAACGCGTGAAGCGTGCGTTGTTGCGATTCTTGAAACGATCGCCAAACTGCTCATTCACAATCTGTTGCTCGCTGCGCCATGCCACCAGCGAATTTGAGTGCGAGCCGTGGCCTGTGTATGAGAGGAACTGGTCAAACTCATTTTTCGACTTATGCTCGGCAACGGCCTTCTTCAGGTATGCCGATATCTGCTTGTAGGCATCGCCATTGCTCTGCTGTGGCTTGATGCGTGCCGAGTAGATGTCGCACTCGATGTATTGAGGAGACGTGGGATTCATGGCGAAGAAGTGCATCAGGCCCTGTGCTGGATGCTCCTCCAGACGGTCGAATTGCAGGTCAAAGTCATCATAGTAGCGGTCTGAAGGTACGCTGCACTCCTCAATAGGATGCTTGCGCTCGTCCATCTTGAATGCCGTTGTGAGGTGCTGCGCACGCAGTACCATGGCAATAGGAATGTCACCTACAAATACGCAACCCTCGATGTTGTGTTTCTTGTGCAGCGTGATAAGCTCGGCACGCACCTGCTCGGGTGTAGCCCAGTTGTCGGCAACGATAAATGTGGGCAGTCCTTCACTCTCGATGGTCTGCTTGTAGAGCATAAGCTCGGCGCGACACTTCTCGAAAGTGGTGTTGTCAACAATCACGGCAAATGATGAGTAACCCTTCGTTGCGGGCTGCTCGATATGCTTCGCCTGCACGTGCGACATGCTCGCCATGCAGAATAGTGTTGCCAGGAATAGTTTCTTTATAAAGTTCATCTTATAAGCTATTTACACCCAAAAGCAACCCTTCCTGGGGAAGAGCTGCCTTCGGGAGATTGTTTTTCAAATATTAGAAGGTCAGACCAGCCTTAACCACTGCCCATGTGCGATCTCCGAAAGGATATGCCGCAGGGGCTGATGTAGCCTTGTGATGGTCGATTGTTGCCTGCACAAAGAGTGACGAATTCTCACTAATGATGCCCTTGCGTGTGTAGCTGAGCTCGCCACCCAGCGAGAAGGCGTCGTTGAGCAGGAAGTGGTAGTCGCGCAACACCATGTCGGTGTAAATCATCGACTCGGCATTGTTGCCCGTGTAGCTGTGTGAGCCGTCGAGGTTGCTCTTCAGGCCTCCGTTCACACCCACCAGAATCATATTCTTGCCAAACTCAAAGTTCTTCTTCAGACTAAGCTTCAGGTTGAGGTTTTCAACCATCTGCTCGCTCAATGGAATGTAATACACATCCTCCAGCTTCTCGTAGTTGGCATCAATGCCCACCAGCCACTTGTAGGCATTGGCATCGTCAAGGTTCATATAGTCGAGGTTGAAGTTAATCTGCTGGGTTGAGAAGTTCGAGCGCACGCTCTTTGACATGACAATCCACTGCGCCACCTCGTGTGAATTATCCCACACCTGCACATACTCGATACCATCTAAGCTGCGGTCGTAGTACTGTGCCTTGGCAAAGAGTGTGTTGCTTGAGTTCATCTGCCACTTGAGGTTGGCCGAAAGGTCCCAGATGTTCTCCTTTGTAGAGCCGATGATTTTGGGTTGTGTGTAGTTGTTGTTTACATCCTCCACCGCAAAGGCATACTTTGCCGAGAGCAGCAGCGTGAGGTCATCACCGCCAAACGAGTACTGCAAGCCTCCGCCAAGCGAGTTGGCGTTGTAGTCGCGCAAGCCTGAAAGTGTGCCGCTACCAATCTCGCCCGTGTTGAAGAAACCTGGAGCTACCACCTCCCATACGGGCTGTGTCTTGATGGTCACCGAGTTGGCCGCTGTGCCGTCCTCACGGCGTGAGTAGTATTGGAAATTGGCACCTATGGCGTGCTTGCCGGCCTTGAATACCAGCGAAGGTGTGATGGTGAACTTCGACATCTGCACGTTTGGACGTGGGTCCATCTGCTTTGCACCTTGGGCATTCTCGTAATCAAGGCCCACACCTACAATCCAATGTTCACCCAGCAAGGGTGTTGCACTCTTCATGCCGAGCTTGTAGCTCTGGTTAATCCAGTTGCTCAGGTTCTGGTCGGCAATGTAGAATGGTGTGCCACGCAGGGGGTCGATGAGCGAAGCGTTGAACGCTGCGTCACGCACCTTCTCGCGTGAATAGTCGAAGTAACCCCACAGGAACACTCCTTTCAGGTCCTTCATCTGACCTCCACCATCGGTAGAGAAGCCGTAGCCGTTGTTGTCGGCTCCAAGCTGTGTGCGCTTGAAGTTACCCTTTGTCTGGTTGTAGTTGATGCCCAGCTGGCTGTAATAACCCATCTGGTCGAGTTGCGCACCGGCGGTGTTGTCGGTGTTCGAGAACCAGAGGCTCTCCATCTTTTTGCGCTCGATGCTCTGCAATGAGCTGCCCTCCTGCTGTGCCAACGCTGCGGTTGAGATGAATGTCAGAGCAAGAGCGAAAAATGTATATTTATTTATGCTTTTCATAATCATGCCTCATTTTCGGTTAAACTACTCTGAAACTTTGCCTCCCCATGCTGGACGACCTACGTTGTAACGACGAATTGTTGGGTCGTTGCATACCTCGAAGTCGGCAGTTGAGTTGTTGGTATCTTGGAAAATTGGAGAGCCATCCTCTCGGTAGCTGTCAATCTTACGAGCTACGCTCTTGCCGTTATAGAAGCCATCAACTGTTGCGGCGCCCGAATCCAATATGCCTGGAATACGTTTCATATTCAAGTCGTTAGATGATGGGATGCACTCCACTGCATCTATGACATTCTCAATAGGAATACGTGCATACTGCTGACCGTTGCTACCCACCTGTGCCGATGTAGTTACACCCTCCTGCCAGTAGTCTGAATCGAATTCCAAATTCTTACCAGGCTGGTAGAGAGCCAATGCTGAACCATCGACAGTTGTGAGCCACATCATCTTGTTGATAAAGCCAGACCAAAATACGTAGGGTACGTCGGGAATCTCGGCATTAATGCGCTGCTGATTACCAGTCCAGCACTCAAAATCAACACTTGTGGTAGAGTTTACAATCGATGTGCCGCCTGAAATCTCAATGTGGTTGGCAGCCTCCTGTGCAAATACGATTGATTCGCCTGGAGCCAAAGGATAGTCATCTCCATCGCCCTTAATTTGCCATACGGTCACTGCGTACGCATAATTATCCTTGCCATCGATAGCTGGCCATTCAGGAAGAGCTGTAGTAGGATACTCAGGAACCAAGTTGGCGAAGCACAAGTGGTCAAGGTAGATTACCTTATTGGTGTTGTTGTAAACCTCATAGAATTGGTCACGGAAGTACCAACCCTCGGAACCGGCATAGAACAACTCCTTAAATACAAGAGGTGAGTCCTTGATGATAGGGGTAATCAATACCTCGGAAGTTGACTCAGCAGCCTCCTCAACTGATATATTCTTTGTGAGTGGAGTGTTTTGGGCCAAGCCGTTGAGGATATAGTTGATACCCTCCTCTGATGGCAGGATGCTGCGTACAACGATATTATAGATGCCGGGGATAACATTTGCTTGGGCTATACCATCGGCGTTAACTTTAGCTTCGGTTTCAATCTGCTCGGCGAAGTTTACAAATGTTACTTCGAGATTCTGATACCAATCTGCTGGTGCTGCAACCTTATCACCCTCAGATGTTGTCAACTCGCGGATATTAATCTTATAAGCAACATCAATGAGCTCTACAACCTCTGCTTCGCGAGCCTCGTTCATCATCTCGGCACACGATGTCGCTGCAAATGCGGCGCAGAGTGCAGCTATGTAATAAATATATCTTTTCATATCTCTTGCGTTTTTAACTATTTAATTGTTGCATTGAGCGACAGACCGAAGAAGAAGGCGCGGTCGTTACGGCGACGGAACGAGCCCGGAGTCTTGCTGCTCTCCCACAGCGGAGTGCTGCGGAATGCGTTGTTGGCATAGAACGAGATGCGCAGGAAGTCCTTAATCTCCTTTGTCACGTTCACGTTCATACACAACACGGGCGACATGTAGCTGTCCTTTATGTTGCGGCGGACGTCGAGGTCCTGTCTTACGTCGAGCTTTTTGAACTCGTCCATCTTGAGCATATCCTCGGTGAGGTTGTAAACCTTGCCATTCTCAACCGAGATATACTGTGTTGGAATCTCGTCGTTCAGGTACTTCATCCACGAGCCTTCGCGCCACATCACGTTTGCTGTTGCCGAGATAACAAAGCCGATGCTTGGGATGTTGTGTACGGCCTTCAGGTTTGTAGAGAGGCTCTCGTAGAATGAACTCTTGCGGGAGTTGAACACACCCATGTGGTTGTAGTAGTTACCCGAGTTGGCACGGCTAAACGACAGACCGTTGTTCCAGCTCTCGGTGCGGCTCCATACTCCATCCAGGATGAAACGTGTGCGGATGGCATCAATACGGCCAAAGTCGATAGATGCCTCAATACCGCGTGTCTCATACGATGAGTTGTTGGTTGGGGTGGTGTATGCGAGCAGAGCCTTCTGGCGTGATACCTCGCGCAGCGTTGGCATCGAGCCATTGGCAGGGTACTCCACGGCTTCGTATGTTACCATATCGACGCTCTTGAATGTGTCGAGTGTGGTGCTGTACATGTAGCCGTTGTTGCTGCTGTCGTTGAACGCTGTCACCTGACCTGTCACCTGACCAATCTTGAAGTCAATGCCCACCTCATATTTCTGGGTTGTAGCCATCTCCAGCTCATTGTTCTTGGTGTCGAAGGCGTGAGTGGTCACCACCTGGAACTTCTGAGAGTCGGTGGCGGTAGTCGATTGCGAGTTGTTGAAGTTCAGCAGGTCGAAGTAGGCCTCCTGGGGGTTGAGCATCTCAAGCGTAGGGGTCTTGGCTGTGATACCATAGCCCCCACGGATGGTCAGATGCTCGGGAATGATGTCAAACGAGAGGTTTACACGTGGTGCAACCACATCGTCAAAACCGAAGATGTTGTCATAGCGCACACCCGCAACGATATTGAGGTTGCGGCTGCCCATCTTCCAGTTGAATGACTCCTCGGCAAATAGTCCGAGAGAGTTCATGAATGGAATATCGTCATAAGAACGCTCACGCTGCGTTGAGAGGTTGTCGGAAGATGTACGCAGAGGCTGTCCTCCGAAAATCTTACCCTCGCCGACATTGCCCTCGTTGCGGAAGTCGGCACCCAGCTTGATGAAGTGAGATGTGTTGCCTGCTGTGCCGGCAAAGTTAGCAATGACCTGCGCATAGGTGTTAAGCTCCTTACCGCGCACGCTGTAATTATACATATATGTATTTGGGGTGCGGAGTGCATATTCGCCCTCGGGGTTGGTGATGACGGTTCCGTCCTCAAGAGTGACCTTGCCGCCTGGGGCGCTTGTGGTGGTGACACCGTTGGTCTTTGATGTTGAGAATGCCGCCTCGGCATTTAATGCCTGGTCCTCGAAAAAACTATCCTTGTCGGTATAGGTGAACGATGCCGCATACTTCAGGTTGTTGAACCATCCCTTGTTGAAGGAGAATGTACCCTTGGTGTTGAAGCGGAAGCGGTCCTCCTTCTGCAATGCGTTGCGGAAGTCGTTGTCGTCGCCAGGTGTGGGCTTCGCCTTGTCGCGGTAAATACCCACCGAGAGTGTGGAGTTGGTGTACCACTTGCCGATGTTGTTGGTGTAACCCACCTGACCATTCACACGCTCATAGTGAGAGTGGCCCTCGGTAGGCTTGTACTGCGAGTAGGAGTAGTCGGCACTGTAATTTACAGCACCTGCCTTGCTGCCCACTGCGCCCAGCTGCACACCGTGGTTTGCCGACACCTGATAGAGGTTGGGGTTCATCGTGAGCTTCACGTTCAGCGGTGCACGACCAGCCTTTGAGTTTACGATGACGGCTCCCGAAGCGATGTCGCCATACTCAACCGATGCAATACCACGGATAACCTCCACCGACTCGATGTTGTCGGTAGAAATCTGGCGCATATCAATACCCGATGTGGGCGTTGCCATAGCCGCCTCGCCTGGAACTGCCGCAGCGGCAAACGGCATCTTACCTGCGCCGAGCGACTGCAAGTTGGCGTTGTTTGACATTGGCGAGCCGTCCATGATGATGGCTGTGCCGAAGCTCGAGCCGCCACGAATAGCGAAACTTGACGCCTTGCTCAGGGTGAGTGTGCGGGTGTCGGGAGTTGAAGCTCCTGGCAGCAGGCTCATTACGTCGGCAAGTGATGACGACTGTATGTGGTCCATTGCCGTACGTGAGATAGTGGATGCCGTAGCGGCGCCCGCTTTGCTTGCCGTAGCTGTAACCACAACATCCTCAACCTTGAAGTTTGCCGCCACAAGCTCAAATTTGAGTGAGTTCTCGCCGGCCTTCAATGTGATTGTCTGCTCAAGATTTTCGTAGCCGAGGAATGAAATCTGCATCTTGTAACTGCCTGCGGCAATCTGCTTGATGGTGAAGTCTCCCTCGGAATTGGTAACGGCCTGCAATCCTGTCTCGGGGAAGTGGACAAGAGCGTAGGCTACAGCCTGCTTCGTGTCGACAGAGATGACCTTACCTTGTAAAGAGGCTTTTTGCTGCGCAAACGATGGAGTGGCAACGCCTAACATCGCCACCGCTATCATAAGGCAGAGTTTTGTGAATGTTTTCATACGCATTTATCACTTATTAAATTTACTCTTATGGTGAAAAGGCTACTGCAAAGATATGCATCATCACAAAGCAAGCCCTCCACCCTAAAAATGGGTTTTTGACAAATGCTTTTGTGAAAATAAATACCTAACCTAATCGGTTGCAAACATATTGAAAATCCTTTATTTATACAAGAAAAAATGCATTTTTTTTGCTATTTGAGAGCCGAAAAATGCATAAATAAATGTCTGTAACCACTATGTAAGGTTGTGATTTTGCGATAAATGGGAGTGCTTTTGCGACGATACGCAATGGCGCATAATTATGCCGAGTGAAATTATTTCTCGTCGTTGCGTATAAGACGGCACATGCGTTCGCGGGCACGGTGGATTTGAGTTTTTACCGTTCCCATCGGAAGGTTGAGTTTTTCGGCAATCTCCTCGTAGGTATAATCCTCCAAAAAGCGCATGGTGAAGAGCTGGCGATATTGCTCTGGTAGGCAGATGATGTAATTCTCGATTTGACGGCGTTGCTGCAGATTTATGAGATTATCCTCAGGAGATGGCGTGCATGCTGCCGGTGCCGAGAACTTCTCGTCAATCGAGAGGTCGTCCTGACGGCGACGTTCAAAGTCAATGTGGGTATTGCGTGCAATAGTGTAAATCCACTGCCCGAAGGTGTACTCTGGAGAGTAGCGTTGCAGGTTGATATAGACCTTGATAAATGTCTCTTGCAGAAGGTCTTCCGTATCTTCGACCGATGCCGAGCGGTGTAGCAACAGACGTCGGATTGCTTCGCTATAACGATTGAAAAGGTATTCAAAAGCTATATCGTCACCTTGTAGGCTCAACTCCACCAGATGTTTGTCGTCGGCAATTATGTAATCGGCTATTTCCATGCGGTCAAATCCTTGCGTAGCATGATAATGCCCAGACACATCATCAAGATAGGATTCATCAAATCAAAGATAAAATACTTCAGCGCAGCACCCCTCTCGCCCACGCGCTTGGCAATCGAGCGTATGCGTAGAGCGACAATAAGGTAGCGCAGCAATAATAGGATTATGGTTGCAACCTTAAACTCCAAAGGCATGAAAATGAGTGCAGTTATGGCTGTGAGGAAGAGTAATGCCTGACTTCCCAAATCCCATTGAATCGAGGAGTGTACCCAATCGGGGTAGAATTGCCATGTCTGACCATAGTGTCGCATGCGCCCCAGCCACCAACATAAACCTCCCCATGGGTGCTCCATCATCGAGCCCTTGGGAATCATCACAACGCTCACGTTGTTGCGCTTGGCTATGCGCTGAATGAAGAGGTCGTCCTCTCCAATGTTCATGCTTAGGTGCGAGAATCCTCTT
>JAFOHD010000020.1 GCA_017421945.1 Alistipes sp.
GGGACGTGCCAGATCTGCAAAAATCTTCTTTGAATCGTAGTTTGCTGTGTCGATGTGGTAGAGCTTGAATGTGCCCTTCGCGCCAGGCGAGAACTCACGCATAGAGAAGTCGATACCTGGGGTGAGCTTCTTGCCATCTACCTTGAGTGACATCTTGCCGGGGAAGGTGTTGATATTGAGCTTGAAAGGCTGACAGATAACCTCGTCGGCACCCGCCTTCTGAAACTCCTTTTCGATGTACTTACCCGCCTTGTTGGCTCCGTCGTAGGCATAGCCACGACCCATATACTTCTTGCTGCTGAGATCCTTTACCATCTTTGAGTAGTACTCAACATTCTGCGCGTTTAGTTGCAGTGCAACCATCGTCAGCATAATTAAAAGTAGTTTTTTCATATATCTTAAGTGTTTTTTATGTTTCGGTATTTATTTTACAAAGATAGAGAAAAATAACAACATTCAGCGGTGATGGTGTGAAATATGTATATTAAGGTTATTTATTTTGAGTTTGGAGGGTGAGTTTGTAATTAATTTTATTAACTTTGATGCAGATTGACTGCGTAGCAGTTGGATCGTAAGGAGACAGATGTGTAATAAATAATAATTATTGCAAGATGGAGAGATTAAAAGGTAATGTCACCTTGATTACAGGTGGCGGTAAGGGTATCGGCTTTGGATTAGCCGAGGCATTTGCAGAGGAGGGTTCAAATCTTGTTCTTACAGGTAGAACAGAGTCACGTCTGCTGGAGGCAAAACAGAAGCTGGAGGAGAAATATGGTATAGAGGTGTTGCCTATTGTGGCTGACGGTGCCGATGAGGAGGCTATCAAGCGAGTTGTCGCAATGACAATAGAGAAATTTGGTAAGCTAAATACATTGGTGAATAATGCGCAGGTGTCGAAGTCGGGTATGCCATTGGTGGAGCACACCAAGGAGGATTTCGACCTGGCTATATATTCGGGCTTGTATGCTGCATTCTTCTATATGCGCGAGTGCTTCCCATATCTGAAGCAGAGCCGTGGCTCGGTGATCAATTTTGCTTCGGGCGCAGGTCTGTTTGGTAAGCTGGGTCAGGCGTCATACGCCGCAGCGAAGGAGGGTATCCGAGGTATGTCGCGTGTGGCTGCGGCAGAGTGGGGTCCCGATGGCGTGAGGGTGAATGTGATCTGCCCTCTGGCTATGACTGAGAGTTTGCAGCAGTGGAAGGAGAACTTCCCTGAGCTATACCAAAAGACTATTCAGGGTATTCCATTGGGTCACTTTGCTGATCCAAAGGGCGATATTGGTCGCGTGTGCGTATTCCTTGCATCGGAGGATGCCGAGTATGTAACAGGCGAAACCATCACCCTGCAAGGTGGTAGCGGCTTAAGACCGTAGAATGGTTCAGATAAAAACGAGCAATAGAATTCTATTGCTCGTTTTTTATTATTATGCTAACTTCGCTCTACTCCTTGTTCTTCTCCAGCCACTCCAGGCGACGCTGGTCGGGCAGGTGCGTGATCTTGAAGTGTTCGAAGGTTGCCTTGAAGCCGTTGCCGTCGGGGCAGGCAGCCATCATCCCCACCATCACAGGGGTGTTGTCCTGCAACCAGCAGTTGCGCATCATGGTGTAGTGCTCATCGTCAAACGAGTAGAAAATCTCCACCGCATCAAGTCTGCGTACCGCCTTGATCCAGATGTACTCCACTGGCTTGTCCAGCTCAATCACCCTCCAGTCGCTTGTGTGGTGGGTCACTACTGCGCTGATGTTGTAC
>JAFOHD010000006.1 GCA_017421945.1 Alistipes sp.
CCTGGTACCGAGCAGGAGATTTTCTCAATGCAGGAGCTTATTGACTCATTCTCATTGGATAGAGTGTCGAAGGCGGGCGCACGTTTCCAGCCCGACAAGGCGAAGTGGTTCAATGCGCAGTATATGCACCATAAGAGCGATGAGGAGCTTGCCTCGCTGTTCCAGCCAATATTGAAGGCTCACGGCGTGGAGACTTCTGACTTCCTGGCGGGCAAGGCTGCCGGCATCATGAAGGAGCGCGCATCGTTCATTACCGATTTGTGGGATTTGACTTCGTATTTCTTTGTTGCTCCCGAGCAGTATGAGGAGAAGCAGATGAAGAAGTATTGGAAGGGTGAGAACCCTGCCCGTCTGGCGGAGTTGCGCGAGGTGCTTGCAGCAATTGATGACTTCTCGCTGGAGAATACCGAGGCTGTTGTGGGTGCCTGGATTCAGGAGAAGGGTTACGGCATGGGACAGATTATGAATACCTTGCGTCTGGCTTTGGTAGGTGCGGGCAAGGGCCCCGGCATGTATGACGTGACGGCTTTTCTGGGTAAGCAGGAGTGCCTGAAGCGTATCGATTATGTTTTGACCAACTTAAAACCTTTAGAATAATGGAGATTTTACAACACATCTGGGGTACAACCCCTGAGGGCGAGGCGATTGTGCTTTATACCATCCGCAACGCCAATGGCTGCGAGGTGCAGCTTTGCAATATTGGAGCATCTATCGTGTCGGTTAAGTCACCTGACCGCGAGGGCAATATTGACGATATCGTTCTGGGCTACAAGGATGCCATGAGCTACTTCGGTGATGGCGCAGCCAGCGGCAAGAGCGTTGGTCGTGTGGCTAACCGTATTGCTAAAGGTAAGATGACGGTTGACGGTGTGGAGTATTCGCTCGAGATTAATAATGGCCCAAATCACCTGCATGGCGGTTCAAAGGGCTTCGCAAATCAGTTGTGGGAGGGTCGTGTTGAGACCAACCGTGTGGTATTCTCTCGCACCTCACCCGATGGCGAGCAGAACTATCCTGGCGAGTTATATGTTGAGGCGGGTTACTACTTCTCTGACGACAACGAGCTGGAGATTACCTACGTTGCCAAGTCGGACAAGAATACTGTTGTAAACCTTACAAACCACGTTTACTGGAACCTTGCGGGCGAGGGTAGCGGCAAGACAATCCTTGACCATGAGCTTCTGCTCAACTGCTCACGCGTGCTGGAGATGGACCCAACGCAGATTCCTACGGGCGAGTATATCGACGTCAAGGGCACTCCACAGGATTTCACCTCATGGCGTAAGTTTGGTGACGAGATTTTGTCGGAGTTCAACCATATGAAGGACTTTAAGGGTTATGACCACTTCTTTGTGCTGGACGGCTGGCAGCCCAATATCCTGTCAAAGGTGGGCGAGTTGCGTCACGAGGCATCGGGCCGTAAGGTGGAGGTGCTCTCATCGCAGGCGGGTGCCATGGTCTATACAGGTAACTGGCTGGAGGGTGGCTGCCCTGTAACCAAGTCGGGCGGTCGCTATCAGGATTACTCGGGCGTAGCCATAGAGTGTCAGAACTATCCAAATGCAGTGAATGAGCCACGTTTCCCATCCATCGAACTTAAGGCGGGCGACACCTACTGCCAGAAGATAGTTTTCAAGCTGGGAACATTCTAAAATAGGAGAATCACCCCGCTTTGGGGTGAGGTATTTACCTGAAATAAAAGAATAACATAATCAAGGGTTCGTAATATGAAAGTGTTGCGAACCCCTTTGTAAGACTATGGAAGAAAAAGACCTTGAATTTTTGAACTCGTTTACCGAGAAACTCTCAAAGACGGTTGTAGATTTGTGTAGTGCCGATGAACTTCTTGACGGCAAGATGCTGGAGGTTGAGGAGCTTGACCAGAAGTGGCATACATCTGCTCCCGAATATATGGCGGCGGCTGTTCCGCAGATTGCCGACTATCCGCTGGCTGCCATTGCATGGGCATGCTATGTGGGTATGGGTGCTGCTGTGTTGTGGGATAAGTCGTGGAACGAGCATAAGGATATTGAGGATTGGTACTCTATTATGGCCAAGCCTCGTGGTTTCGATTGCCTGGATGAATATGTTGTGGAGTGTTTGGTCGGCTATACGCTGGAGGGTGATGCTGCTAAGAAGTTGGAATCTACCATTCGCAAGTGTGCCAACACAGCTCACACCATGATTCGTAAGGAGGGTATTGAGCCACAGAGTGTTATGGCTTTCCACCTGTTTGCTCGTGTGGCAAAGGTGTTCTATCGCCTTGGCGTGTCGTTGGAGTTGCGTCACAGAGGATACAAGTATGTGAAGATGAATGTGAACTTTGCTGGTGAAGCTCCCGTGTCGTGATTTTCATGCTTGATGGCATAAAAATTATATAAATATTGAAATTTTTGCAGAAAAATAGAATAACAATAGATATTATTGCTTATATTTGCATAAATAAATCACGCAATGACTTATACACTTAACATCCACCATCATCATCTTATCTTGCGAAAGATAGGGTAGGTCGTGGTGTATGACGTAGTGATGTTCATAGGGCTTACCTTGAGGGTGAGCCTTTTTTTATTGATGAGTTGTTTTTTTTTTGTTGATGTTGAAATTAAATAAATATATATAGGTTATGTTGAGAATAGCAATCCAGACCAAAGGTCGTTTGAATGAGCAGAGCATAGCTTTGCTGAAAGAGATAGGTATTGATGTAGATGGGGCGAAGCGTAAGTTCCTGTCAAAGGCGGCAAATTTCCCAATTGAGGTGTTGTATCTGCGCGATGACGACATTCCACAGGTTGTGGCCAATGGAACTGCCGCGCTGGGTATTGTCGGTATGAACGAGGTGCAGGAGCGCGGTTGCAAGGTCGATGTTGTTGCCAAGCTTGGTTTTGGCGGATGTCGTATTTCGCTGGCTGTGCCCAAGTCTGAGGAGTATATGGGTGTGGAGTATTTCAACGGCAAGCGCATTGCTACCTCATATCCCAACATCCTGAAGCAATATCTTGCAGCGAATGGTGTTGATGCACAGCTTGAGGTCATCACAGGTTCGGTGGAGATTGCTCCGGCAGCAGGTATTGCCGATGCCATTTTCGACATAGTGTCATCGGGCGGTACGCTTATCTCGAATGGATTGAAGGAGGTCGAGCAGGTGTTTGAGTCGGAGGCGGTGTTGATTGCCAATCCCAATCTTTCGGCCGAGGATAAGGAGTTGCTCTCGGAGCTGATGTTCCGCATTGAATCCGAGCGCGACAGCCGCAACAAGAAGTATCTGTTGATGAATATTCCAACGTCTGCTTTGGATGAGGCGGTGAAGATTCTGCCTGCCATGCGTAGCCCTACGGTGATGCCGTTGGCTGCCGAGGGGTGGTGTTCGTTGCACTCGGTGGTTGATGCTGCCGATTTGTGGGATAAGGTGCGCCAGCTCAAAGCTATTGGTGCCGAGGGAATCCTGGTGCTGACGTTGGACAAGATAATTGCATAAGAGTATGGATATTTTTCTTAATCCTTCGCGTCAGCAGTGGGCGGCGTTGTGTCGCCGTGCCGAGCAGGATAACTCGCAGATTGCTGCGCGTGTAGATGAAATCATTGAGATGGTTGCCCGCGAAGGTGATGCAGCACTTGTGGCACTCGCCAGAAAGATTGATGGTGTGGAGCTGTCGGCGTTAAAGGTGTCAGAGGCAGAGTTTTGCGAGGCGGAGAATAAAGTGTCGGAAGATGTTAAGGCTGCCATTGAGGTGGCTATCAGCAATATAACCAAGTTTCATGCGGCGCAACTTCCCCACGAGGTGAGTGTCGAGACGCAGTCGGGAGTGAGATGTATCCAGCGCCCCGTTGCAATCCAGAAGGTGGGCCTTTATATCCCTGGAGGCACTGCGCCTCTGTTCTCTACGGTGCTGATGCTTGCCCTGCCTGCCAAGATAGCGGGTTGTCGTGAGGTGGTGTTGTGCAGCCCTACCAACAAGCAGGGAAAGACTGCTGCCGAGGTGTTGTATGCCGCAAAACGTTGTGGTGTTACGAGTGTTTACAAGGTGGGCGGTGCGCAGGCTGTGGCTGCCATGGCCTATGGCACGGAGAGCATACCTAAGGTAAATAAGAGATTTGGTCCCGGCAACCGCTATGTGATGCTTGCCAAGCAGCGTGTGAGTGCATGTAATACTGCCATAGATATGCCGGCAGGGCCATCCGAGGTGATGGTTCTGGCTGATGAGAGTGCCCGTGCCGAGTTTGTTGCGGCCGATTTGCTCTCGCAGGCCGAGCATGGGCGTGACAGCCAGGCCATTGTTGTATGCAATAGTGTAGCACTTGCCGAGGCTGTCGTGGCCGAGGTGAAGCGTCAGGCGGCGCAACTCTCAAGGGGTGAATACATCTATGAGTCGCTCGAACATAGTCGTGCGGTGGTTTTTGATGAGCGCGAGCAGATGATTGACTTCGCCAACGAGTATGCTGCCGAGCATCTTATAGTGTCGATGCAAAATGAGTGGGATGTGGTAGATAAAATCACTGCTGCGGGTAGCATATTTGTAGGCAACTACTCGCCCGAGAGTGCTGGCGACTACGCTTCGGGCACAAATCATACACTGCCTACATCATCATGGGCGCACTCGTGCAGCGGTGTGAATATAGATAGTTTCATGCGCAAGATGACCATCCAGGAACTTTCGCACGATGGTTTGCAGGGGTTGGCTGAAACGATTGTCACAATGGCCAATGCCGAGGGTTTGGAGGCGCATGCTGCGGCGGTGACGGTGAGAATGAAAAATTAGAAAGCTATGGTAAAAGATATAAACAAATATGTTCGGCGTGCGATATTGCAACTCACGCCTTACTCCACCGCCCGTGATGAGTATCAGTGCGAGCTGGGAATATTCCTCGATGCCAACGAGAGTCCTTATGAGAATGGATATAACCGCTATCCCGACCCTCATCAGAAGGCTCTGAAGGCGCAGATTGCAACTCTGAAGGGCATTGCCACCGACAATATATTCATAGGCAACGGCAGTGACGAAGCCATTGATGTGCTGATGCGTGTTTTTTGCGAGCCTCGTGTGGATAATGTCGTGGCGATAGCACCAAGCTACGGAATGTACAAGGTGGCGGCGGCAATCAACGATGTTGAGATGCGTGAGGTGCAACTCGGCAAGGAGTTCTCGTTACCCGTTGATGAGCTGCTTGCAGCGGTGGATGAGCATACTAAGATGATGTTCCTCTGCTCGCCCAACAATCCCACAGGCAACGCCTTTGAACGTGAGCAGATAATGCGTCTGGTTGAGGCGTTTGAGGGTGTGGTGGTTGTCGATGAGGCATATATTGATTTTGCCGATGTTGAGAGCCTTAGGTCGGAGGTTGTGTCGCACCCCAACCTTGTGGTGTTGCAAACCATGTCGAAGGCGTGGGCTATGGCGGGGCTAAGAGTGGGTCTGGCTCTGGCTGATAGCAGGGTGGTTGAGCTTATGTCGGAGGTGAAATACCCCTACAATATAAACGTGGCTACGATGCAGATTGTGAGCGAGTTGCTGCGTGAGCAGATAGATGACAAAGTGCAGCAGATAAAGCAGCAGCGTGCCATCGTGGAGCAGACCCTGTCGGAGTCGGCGGTGGTTAGGAAAATATATCCTTCGCAGGCGAATTTCCTGCTTGTTAAGGTGGATGATGCCGATGCTATGTATGAGTTTCTGATAGCAAAGGGTATAATAGTTCGCAACCGCAACAAGGTGCGTGGATGCGAGGGTTGTCTGCGCCTTACTGTTGGCACTCCAGAGGAGAATGGGGCGTTGTTAAAATCAATTTTGGAGTATGAAAAGAGCATTGTTCGTTGATCGTGACGGCACGATTATAATTGAGCCACCTGTTGATTATCAGGTTGATTCGCTCGAGAAACTGGAGTTTGTACCTGGGGCAATCTCTGCCTTGAGGTCAATAGCCGAACTTGACTATGAACTTGTGATGGCTACAAATCAGGATGGTCTGGGTACGCAGTCGTTCCCCGAGGCGGATTTTTATCCTGCTCACAACAAGATGCTTCAGACGTTGCGAGGCGAGGGGGTAAACTTCTCGGAGCAGCTTATCGACCGCTCACTGCCCGAGGATAACGCTCCCACGCGTAAACCCCGCACGGGTATGTTTGGCAAATATCTTACGGGCGAGTACGACATGCAGGGTAGTTATGTTATAGGAGACCGCCTGACCGACGTTGAACTGGCGTGGAATCTGGGCGCAAGGGCCATATTGCTGCAACCGGTAGATGTGGGGCGTGAGATGCTTCAGGGTAAGGAGTATGCCGCTTGCTGCTGCCTTGTGACCGACAGATGGTGGGAGGTGGCGGAGTATCTGCGCCGTACGGTGCGCCGTGCCGAGGTTGCGCGCACAACCCGTGAAACGGATATTCACATTACAATAGACCTTGACGGCGATGGTGAGTCGAAGATTGATACGGGACTGAAGTTCTTTGACCATATGCTCAACCAGCTGCCTCATCATGCCGGTGTAGCGTTGAGCGTTGAGTGCAGAGGCGACCTGGAGGTTGATGAGCATCACACCACGGAGGATGTGGCTATTGCTCTGGGAGAGGCCGTGCGCACGGCATTGGGCTCGAAGCAGGGCATCGGTCGCTATGGTTTCGTACTGCCCATGGATGAGTGTCAGGCTACGGTGTTGCTTGACTTGGGCGGCAGGGCCGAATTTGTGTGGGATGTACCCTTCACGCGTGAGAGGGTGGGCGATGTGCCAACCGAAATGTTCAAGCATTTCTTCAAGTCGTTGTGCATGGCCATGCAGTGCAACTTGCATGTGGAGGCCAAGGGCGAGAATAACCACCACCTCATTGAGGGTGTGTTTAAGGCCTTTGCAAGGGCTTTGAAGATGGCCATCAAGCGTGATGTATTTAGTTATGAGTTACCTTCAAGCAAGGGTGTGTTATGATAGCGATAGTAGATTATAAAATGGGTAACCTCCGCTCGGTGGAGAATGCCTTGAAACGTATGGGTGCTGAGTTTGTGGTGACGGCCGATGCCGAGCAGATTCGTCGTGCCGACCGAGTGTTGTTGCCCGGTGTGGGTAATGCCGCCGAGGCTATGGAAAATCTGCGTAGTGCAGGCTTGGTGGATGTCATCCGCTCGCTGCGCCGCCCCGTTCTGGGCATTTGTGTAGGTATGCAGGTCATGTGTCGATGCTCCGAGGAGGGTGATGTCGATTGCCTGGGTATATTTGATGCCCGCGTGAAACGGTTTGTGCCTGGTTTGGAGGTTAAGGTTCCCCACATGGGATGGAATAGTATAGGTAATTTGGAGTCGAAACTCTTCAAAGGTATTGAGGGCGGCGAGTATGTCTATTTTGTCCACTCCTACTACCCTGAATTATGCCCCGACACTATTGCCACAACTACGCACGGCAAGATGTTCAGCGCAGCCCTGAAGTATGAGAACTTTTACGGCACGCAGTTCCATCCCGAGAAGAGTGGAGATGTGGGTGAGCGTATAATTGCAAATTTCCTTAAATTATGAGTAGAATAGAGATTTTGCCTGCAATAGATATCATCGGCGGTCGTTGTGTGCGTCTCTCGCAGGGCGACTATGCCCAGACCAAAGTCTATGATGCCAGCCCTGTGGATATGGCCAAAAGATATGCCGACTGCGGCGTGAGGCGTATTCACGTGGTGGACCTTGACGGTGCAAAGGCATCTTCGCCTCAAAACCTCAGGACTCTTGAGAAGATGGCCGTTGGTGCCGATGTAGAGATAGAGTGGGGCGGTGGCATCAAGAGCGAGGAGGCTCTGCGTGCGCTCTTTGACTATGGCGCAACCTATGCCATTGTGGGTAGTGTGGCAGCACAGAATCCCCAGCTCTTTGCCGGGTGGCTGGCTCGTTATGGAGGTGAGAAGATGGTGCTGGGTGCCGACATACGCGATGGTAAGGTGGCGGTGAATGGCTGGCAGCAGGAGGTGGAGATGACCATTGACGATATTATTGGTGAGTTTATGCCTGTGGGCTTAAAGCAGGTCATCTGTACCGACATATCGCGTGACGGAATGTTGCAAGGCCCTTCGTTTGAACTCTACACGCGTCTGCAACAGAGTTATGCCGATGTGGATTTCACCGTGTCGGGGGGCATTGCGTCGATGCGTGATGTTGAGGAGTGTGACCGCTTGGGGCTGCGCAAGGTCATTGTTGGCAAGGCCATATATGAGAATCGTATAACACTAAAGGATATTGAACGATGGTTGCTAAACGAATAATACCCTGCCTCGATGTTAAGGATGGCCGCACGGTGAAGGGCGTGAATTTCGTGGATTTGCGTGATGTGGGCGATGCTGTGGAGCTGGGTCAGTACTATGCCCGTGGCGGTGCCGATGAACTGGTTTATCTCGACATAAGTGCCACACGCGAGGGGCGCAACACCTTCACACGCCTTGTGGAGCGCATAGCCGATGGCATTAACATTCCGTTCACCGTTGGTGGAGGTATCTCGTCACTCGACGATGCTGCCCGACTGCTTGATGCAGGAGCTGACAAGATATCAATCAACAGTGCTGCGATAGCCAACCCCGAGCTGATTAACCAGATAGCCTCACGCTACGGAAGTCAGTTTGTGGTGGTGGCCATAGATGCCAAGTGTGGCGATGATGGCATTTGGCGTGCCACAACACATGGTGGCAGCAGGTTTACTGACCTTGAGCTGTTTGCGTGGGCGCGTGAGGCCGAGCAGCGAGGTGCAGGTGAGATTCTTTTCACCTCGATGAATCACGATGGCACACGCAAGGGTTATCCCTGCGACACGTTTGCACGCCTTGCCGAGGAGCTCACCATCCCAATCATTGCCTCGGGCGGAGCGGGCTCGGTGGCGGATATTGCCCAGGTGCTGACCGAGGGTAGAGCCGATGCTGCTCTGGCGGCGAGCATCTTCCACTTCGGTGAGATTACTGTGGGTGAGTTGAAAAGTGAATTGAAACAGATGAATATATGTGTAAGATGATACCATTTGAAGAGTTTTGTTTGGAGAAGTGCGCCGATGGCTTGTTGCCCGTTGTGGTGCAGGATGCAGTGACACTCAAGGTGTTGATGCTCGGATATATGAATCGTGAGGCATACGAGAAAACTGTGGCTCAGGGGCGTGTGACCTTCTACTCACGCACGCGCAACTGCCTGTGGACCAAGGGTGAGACGAGCGGACATTTCCTGCTCGTGGAGTCTATGTATGTCGATTGCGACAAGGACACGTTGCTTGTCAAGGCCCGTCCCATAGGTCCTACGTGCCATCGTGGCACGACAAGTTGCTTTGATACGCCCGAGAGCGAGGGTTTTGTGCGCCATCTGCAATCGGTTATCCAGCAACGTCATCGTGACATGCCCGAAGGTTCATACACCACAAAACTGTTTATTAAGGGTGTGAAGAAGATTGCCCAAAAGGTGGGCGAGGAGGCTGTGGAGAGTGTTGTGGAGGCTGTTGATGGTAACCGCGACCGCTTCATTTATGAGGCTTCCGACATGGTTTACCACCTGCTGGGTCTGCTCGAGCAGATGGGTTGCTCGATAGAGGACCTGGAGCGTGAGTTGCAACTAAGGCATAAGTAAGGCACGCAAGGTGCATAATGAAAATAAGGTGTTGATTCCCGACACCTTATTTTCATTATGCCGAAGGCTGTGGGCTAAACGCTTTCGCGGAAGGAGGGGGATTGGCTACTGCGCAGACCGAGGTCTGCTCCGCTTAACGCCTTTCCCTTCTGCTCGCCGCAGGGGCCCCTGCAAAGCACTTCGCAAAAAGTTGATAAATCAACATTCTTATTTTTTGCTAC
>JAFOHD010000021.1 GCA_017421945.1 Alistipes sp.
CTCCCAATTCTCGTCCGAGCCGATGTACTTCTCCTTGTTGTTAGGATCACGCAGTGAAATCTGCGCTGTGTAGTTGTCAAACTTCAGCGTGCGGAAGATGTAAAGCACGATGTCGATAACCTTCTCGAACTCCTCCAATAGCTGGTCGGGGCGCACGAAGAGGTGAGCATCGTCCTGTGTAAAGCTGCGTACGCGTGTAAGACCGTGCAACTCGCCCGACTGCTCGTAACGATACACCGTACCGAACTCTGCCAGACGAACAGGCAAATCCTTGTAAGAGCGTGGCTTTGAACGATATATCTCGCAGTGGTGAGGACAGTTCATAGGCTTCAACAGATACTCCTCGCCCTCGAATGGGGTGTGGATAGGTTGGAACGAGTCCTTGCCGTACTTTGCGTAGTGGCCCGATGTTACATACAAATCCTTATTTCCGATATGAGGTGTGATAACCTGCATATAACCGTAATCCTTCTGAATCTGACGCAGGAAACGCTCCAGACGGTCGCGCAACTCTGCGCCCTTGGGCAGCCACATAGGCAAGCCCTGACCTACACGCTGCGAGAACATGAAGAGTTCCAAGTCCTTGCCCAGCTTGCGGTGGTCACGTTTCTTGGCCTCCTCAATCATTGCCAAGTACTCATCGAGCATCGACTTCTTGGGGAATGATATACCATAGATACGTGTGAGCATCTTGTTCTTCTCATTGCCGCGCCAGTAAGCACCTGCCACCGATGTGAGCTTCACAGCCTTGATGACACCCGTGTTGGGGATGTGTGGACCACGGCAGAGGTCGGTGAATGAACCGTTTGTGTAGAATGAGATGGTGCCATCCTCCAAATCCTGGATAAGCTCCACCTTATATTGGTCACCCTTCTCGGTAAAGGTCTTCAGGGCCTCCTCCTTGGAAACCTCGGTGCGCACAAGTTCCTCCTTCTGGCGTGCCAGCTCCTGCATCTTCTTCTCAATGGTGTCGAGGTCGCCCTCGGTGATAGGAGTAGGAGAATCCACATCGTAGTAAAAACCGTTGTCGATAGCGGGACCGATACCGAACTTAATGCCTGGATAGAGGATCTGCAACGCCTCGGCCAGGAGGTGAGAAGATGTGTGCCAGAAGGCGTGCTTGCCCTCGGCGTCCTCCCACTTGTAGAACTTAATTGTTGCATCCTCGTCAATGGCGCGTGTCATATCGACAGTTGCGCCGTTTACCGCAGCAGCCAGACAGTCGGCAGCTAAACGAGGGCTGATGCTCTCGGCTACTTGGTAAGCAGTTGTTCCCTTGGCAAACTCCTTTACGTTGCCATCGGGAAAAGTGATTTTAATCATAGATATTTAATATTAGTTTATATTTTGAGCCCTCCTACGCTTCCACAATTACGAGACGGAATACATATTTGGGCTCTGTGTTAGCCTACTTCACACTCTTGTTATGGAGGTACATCGCATAACGTGAGAAGTGTATGTTGTTGTATGGCTCAAGGTAAAACTCCTTTGTTGCGTGTGTGCCTGGAACATAGAAGCGCAGTACGCCATCCTTGTCATCACGCTTCATCGCTGAGATAAGAGACTCTGGCGATACGGTAACCTCTGGAGCCCACTCCATAGGAACACCCTTGCCACCGACCATACGGCGTGCCAGACGACAATCCTCCTTCTTAAGGTCTGGATCAGCGATACGTGTGCCCAACAATACCGGACCATAGAAATATGCGTGGTAGTACTTGCCACCTGGAACCACCTCGTAGCGGAGCTCGGGCTGCAAAGTAACCGTAATCTCGTCGTTCTTCTTCCACTTTTTGTTGATGAGGATGTAGCCATCCTTATTCTCGGTCTTCACCTTCTTGCCGTTTACCGTTACAGAAACCTCCTTGCTCCACCATGGGTGACGCAGGGCGATGGTAGCCTTCTTCGACTTCTTGCAGTCAATGGTGATGGTAGATGTGTTCTCAACAGGGAAAGTGGTATTCTGACTCAATGTCAGGCCCTTCTCCTTCCAATTCAAGTTAGATGCAATATACATGTTTACATACACAGTATCCTCAGCCTTGGCATAAATCATCTTGCCGAGCTTGGTTGGAGCTTGCATACCTGTACCTGTGCAGCACCAGAAGCTGTCGTACTTTGTGCCATAAACCTTGTAGTGAGCGGGACGCATAGGAGTGTAGTACACGCACATGCCCTGCTCTGGGTCGAAGTTGGCCAGAATCTGATTGAGCAATATGCGCTCGTAGTAATCAACATACTTCATGTCGCCATCGTTCTGGTAGATAGCCTCGGTAAGGCGCATCATGTTTACAGAGTTGCAAGACTCTGGGCCGCCGAAGTTTGGAATCTTCTTCTCAAACTGGTCGATAGGGAAGAAATGCTCGCCCGTAGAGTTTCCTCCGTTTGCCCAAGTGTGCTTCTCGGTTACAATCTGCCAGAAGAAACGTGCGGCATTCGAGAAATCCTGATTGCCGGTGTATGTATATATTCGCTCAAAGCCTGTGAACTTAGGAATCTGAGTGTTTGCATGCCAGCCGTGCAGGATATCCTTGCCATCCTTTGCTGGTACCCACATATCCTCATCGTTGAGACGGTTTGCCCAATCAAGGAAACGCTTTTCGCCTGTGATTGAATATACATCAATGAATGACTCGTTGATACTTCCGTGCTCACACACCAGCAGACGCTGCAACTGCTCGTGGTCGAGCTTGTCAATGATGGTCTTACCAAACCAGTCGGCCAAGTCCACCAAAATGGTCTTTGCCAATGGGAGGTTGAATTCGCAATATACGTCAAATAGGCCCAGCATCACTTTGTTCATGATATATACAGGCTCCCACAACTGCCTAGCATTTGAGTTGCTTGGCACGTTTGTAGGGATGATAAGTGGGTTTGTGGTTCTGAAATCACCCTTTCTTACCTCGGCAAACAACGCCTTCACGTTTGGCTGCGCACCGATGAAACCCTCGCCATCAGCCTCCTGGCACTCGCGCAAGCCCTTCAGGGCGTACTCAATCTTTGGCAACACTCGCTCATCTCCCGTAGATTTGTATGTCATGGTCATTGACGAGAGCCAGAAACCCATGATGTGGCCCGACAAAGGACCTCCTCCAAAAAGATCATCATGCTCCCAATAAGGATAAGGCTCATAGCCCTGCTGAGAAAGGCCTGCCTCGCGGCGGAACCATGCCAGCAGACGGTCCACTTCCAGTGAGATGAGATATTCGTTATTGAGAGTTTGAAGATTTAGCATTTGTGGGTTTGTTACACGCACATCCTTGAGGTCAAAAAGCTCACGCGCGGGCTGGTGTTGTGGCTCGCATACGATTTGACCTTGAGCAGACGCTAAAGCATTGAAACAAAAGCAGAATAATACTGCCAGAATCATCTTTTTCATGATAATCAAGTTTTTAGGTTATTATTTGGTTTATTTATCGTTGTCTTTATCTCGGTGGATGAAGTAGGAGTAGATGAAATATGAGGCGGCGCATAGTGTGGCTATCTCACCCACAACGGGCATCCAGGGCATCTCACTGCCCGTGTTGTACTTATAGACGCTTGCTCCCAATCCTATGATTGAAATAATTGCAACCGCCATGCACAATATCATATTTCCCTTTGTTCGTTGCATTTTTTTCTACTTACAAATCGTTGGGTCCTATTCCTCCTGCTCGGGTAGTTTCAAATCCTTCACCGACACATCGCGACCCTTCTCGCGCTCGAAGTGCTGCAATGGATTGCGGTTCCACTGCTCCCACTCACGGCGGTTGCGCACGATGTCAATCGCAGCATATATGGCGTTGCGCATCGACTGTGCATCGGCAATGCCCTTGCCTGCGATGTCGTAGGCTGTGCCGTGGTCGGGCGATGTGCGTACCTCGCTCAGGCCTGCTGTGAAGTTCACCCCGTCGGGTGAGAGTGTCTTGAAAGGTGTCAGACCCTGGTCGTGATACATGGCAAGTACGGCGTCATACTTGGCATATCCTCCCGTCGCGAACAATCCATCGGCGGGGAATGGACCAAAAGCAAGCGTGCCTGCCTGGAAAGCCTCCTCGATGGCTGGCTTGATAATCTCCTGCTCCTCTGAGCCCAGCATGCCTCCCTCGCCGGCGTGTGGGTTGAGTGCAAGCACTGCTATGCGTGGCTCCACGATGCCGAAGTCCTGCTTGAGAGTTGAGCGCAGTGTGGTGAGTGAAGATACAATCTTCTCCTTGGTGATGCTCTGGCTGACCTCGGCTACGGGGATGTGGATTGTAACCAAACCCACACGCAGGCGGTCGCTGCACATAATCATCATAGGCTCACCCTCAAGGTTTGCGGCCATGAACTCGGTGTGTCCCGTGAAATGGAACTCCTCGCTCTGCGCCATCTCCTTATCGATGGGGGCGGTCACAAGGGCGTCAATAGTACCCTCCTTAAGGTCGTCAATGGCGCGTTGCAACGCCTCCACGGCAGCCTTGCCTGCCTCCTTTGAGGCTACGCCCGGCTGTGGCTTGCAATCGCCGCACTCCACAAGGTTTACCTTGCCCTTGCGAGCCTCATCGGCCGATGCCACGATGTTGAACTGCACCATACCCTCCTCGCTGTCAAGGGTTGAAGCATAAAATTTTGCAGCCTGCTGTGAGCCATACACCACAGGTGTGAAGAGCTCTGTGAGGCGGCTATCTGCCAGGGCGTGGAGTATTACCTCCCAACCAATACCGTTGGTATCTCCCTGTGTAATTCCTATCTTAAGTCTATAGTCTGACATAAATTCACATGTTTTCAACTGACAAATATACTAATAATTTTTAATTATTAGCTTTCTTGAAGCGCTAACGAATAAAAATTATGCAAAAGAGGTTGCCTAATGTGCGATTAGACAACCTCCTGTTTAGCAAAAATATGTTTTTTATAGCTTCAGCAACTCCTCCAATAACGATTGTGGCGCCTTGAAGGCTGTGCCGTGGCGAGTGCCTTTGGGGAATGAAATCGAGTCGGAAACATCCTCCCAATTCTCCATATCCGAAGAGCGTATTGCTCCATATTTACCCTCCATATACTTGTCAAAATAGAGATATACATACTCTCCGACCTCAAGCGGTGAGGCGCCTTCGCACCAATAGTCGCCTGTTATGGCAGGTGAAACATCGGTTGGAAAGCCGTAGGGTGCAGTGTGCTTTGTTACGCGTATGTTCTTCTCGGCAGGCATCGAGTTCTCGTTCTTTACGAAGAGATAGTATGTGCCACCCTTATGGAAAATCGTACCGTCGATGACCGAGAACCCTGGCTCGAAGAAGAGCTTTGTCTCGCTGAATGACTTGAAATCCTTTGTTGTAATGTAGTATTGGCGATGGTTCATACCCGCCTCGTTTTTTGCTGTTGCAATCTCGGGAAATGCCCCTGGAACGGTCGATGACCAGAAAATGTAGAATGTCTTATCCTTCCTGTCGTAAAAGAGTTCTGGTGCCCAGCTGTTCTTTGTGCCTGGGAATTTTGCCATTACGGGAATATTCATCTGCTCCGACCAATTCACAAGGTCTTTTGACGAGGCGTAGCCAATGCCCTGGTCCCACCAGCCTGTTGTCCAGACCATATGGTAGGTGCCTTCGTCATCCCTTGTGATGCTTGGGTCGCGCATCAACTTGTCCTTGCCGAGCTGGGGTGTGAGGAATGACTTGTCATTTTTGAGTGTTTCCCACTTTAGACCATCATAGCTGTAAGCCAGATGCAAGCCATCTTCGCCGTTGCCCTTAAAGTAAGAGAAGAGATAGACCTCGGGCTCTTTGCACGATGTCATCAGGCAGCAGATAAACGCTGCGAAGAGAAGGATTTTCTTCATTGTTTTAGGGTTGATAGTTATAATTTACGTCGTCTGAACTCGGCACACACGATTCCTGTGGCCATTGCCACATTGAGCGACTCGGAGCCCTGACGCTCCGCAGGATAGGACGGGATGAGGAGTTTGTGCGTAAAGCTTTTGGCACACTCTGCGCTCACGCCTTTGCCTTCGTTGCCCATGACTATGACTCCGTTTTGCGAGAGCGATGACGAGTAGATGTTCTCGCCGTCAAGCATCGTTCCGTAGATGGGTGTGCCTGTGGCGGCTGTGCGGTCAAGAAACTCTGCCAGAGGCAGGTAATGTACCCTGATGCGCAGTATGGCACCCATTGTAGCCTGCACCACTTTGGGATTGAAGCAGTCGGCAGTATCCAGCGAACAGAATATGTCCTCCACGCCAAACCAGTCGGCAAGGCGTATTATGGTGCCCAGATTGCCTGGATTCTGCACTCCGTCAAGAGCTATGCTCAATCTGTCGGAGGGTGCTGCTGGAGGAGTCTTGTGACGAGGCTGCTCCACCACAGCCAGCGATGACGAGGCGGTCTTGAGCTGCGATATACGCTCCATCTCCTTTGCCGATATTTGCTCGGCATGCTGCATCATGTGCCCATCCAGAGCGTATATACTACGCACCTTCAGCCCCGATGCAATTATCTCCGAGATTAGCTTGTCGCCCTCGGCAATGAAGAGCCGTTCGTTGTCACGGTTGCGCTTGTCGGCGAGTGAGCGTATGAATTGAATCTCCTGCTTGGTCATCTTTTTATGCGTTTTTCTTCAATGGTAAAAGTTGTTCCCTCGCGGGCAATCTCTGTCGCGGGGAATATTTCGCGACTCTCCTGCACAAGCGCCTCCAAATCCTTGTAGCGCGACGAGAAGTGCCCTATCAGCAATTTGCCTGCATCGGCCATCTGCGCCACTTTGGCGGCATCTTCTGTGGTGGAGTGACCTCTCAACTTGGCCATCTTGCGCTCCGAGGCGGCATAAGTAGCTTCGTGATAGAGCATATCCACACCCTGAATCATCTTCGCAAGGCGTGCCGAATAGTTGGTGTCGGAACAGTAGGCATACGACATGGGAGGGTAGGGACGATAGGTGAGCAGATTGTTGGGGATGATTTCCCTGGAACTTAACTCCACATCCTCGCCTCGCTTGGCCGCAACTATCTGGTGAGGGTCAAGGCCATAACGCTCTATGGCATACTTGGTTACATTTAGCGCAGGCTCCTTCTGGCGGAACAGATATCCCGCTGTGGGAACTCGGTGTCGCAGCGGCAACGACCACACCTCGGTGGTGTCGTTTTCAAAGATTATCCGATGTTTGGTGGTATCCACCTCAACCCACTCCGGAGTGTATGGAAGGTCGCTCTCAAACAGCCGCAGGAAAGCCTCCAGCGCCTCGCCAAAGGGGCGCGGAGCATAAATCCTCAGCGGCGTGCGCCGGCCATACAACCCCAGCGTCGAGAGCAGAGGAAACAATCCGAACACATGGTCACCATGCAGGTGCGATATGAACACCGCCCGTAGCTTGAGCGGAGATATTCCCGCACGGGCCATCTGTCGCTGCACGCCCTCGCCCGCATCAACGAGGAAGAGTTGCTCGTTGATGTTCACCACCTGCGCCGAGGGGTGTCCCGTGGCGGTAGGTTTGGCTGAGGAGTTACCGAGTATGGTTACAGCTATGGGCATTATTTGCTGAGCAGATAGCGTTCACAATCCAGAGCCGCTATACAGCCCGAGCCGGCAGCTGTAATAGCCTGACGGTAGTGTGGGTCTTTCACGTCACCTGCGGCAAACACTCCCTCGATGTTGGTCTTTGAAGTGCCTGGTACGGTCTTGATATAACCCTCGGCATCGAGTTCAAGCTTACCCTTGAACAGGTCGGTATTTGGGTGGTGTCCGATGGCAAGGAAGAAACCCGATATGTCGATTGTGGTCTCTTCGCCCGAAGAGTGACGCAGCAAAGCTCCCGTTACACCATCCTCGTCGCCCAGCACCTCCACGGTGTTGTACTCGAACATGACCTTGATGTTGGGTGTGTTGAACACACGCTCCTGCATAGCCTTTGAGGCACGCAGGAATGGCTTTCTGACGATGAGATATACCTGCTTGCAGATAGATGCCAGATAAGTTGCCTCCTCGCAGGCAGTGTCACCACCACCCACTACTGCTACGTCCTGCTTGCGGTAGAAGAATCCGTCACATGTTGCACATGCGCTCACACCCATGCCGCGGAACTTCGCTTCAGACTCCAGCCCGAGGTACTTTGCCGATGCTCCCGTAGCTACGATAAGTGTCTGGGCCTGAATCTGTTTCTCACCGTCGATGGTCACCACGAATGGGCGAGAATCGAAGTCTATATTTGTGACTATTCCGAAGCGAACATCGGCTCCAAAACGCTGCGCCTGACGCTTCAAATCCTCCATCATGGCTGTACCCGAGATACCCTCGGGGTAGCCTGGGAAGTTCTCAATTTCGGTGGTAGTGGTGAGCTGACCACCTGGCTCAATACCCTCATACAATACGGGGCTGAGATTAGCACGCGAGGCATAAATTGCTGCGGTATATCCCGCAGGGCCACTGCCTATGATAAGACATTTTGTCTGTTCCATAATTGTAGTTTTTAGTTATTTTGTTTATAATTCTAATCATCTGATTTATAAGGCGCTCGACCCCCCCCCAATGGGATTTTCCCATGGGCTGAGTTGCTCACCTGAATAACTGAATAGAGCCCACAACCCATCTTTGCCGACTCTCGACCATCCGTTTTCTACATCGAACTCCACGGTGTCGTATATCGGCTCGATGATGTAGTTGCCTTCGCGGTCAATAAGACCCATGCCTTGCGCAGTTTCCACCTCGGCACGCCCCTCGCAAAAGTCGTTTGCCCACAGATATTGTGGTGTAATCACCTCCTCGCAATTACAATCTACATAACCCCAGCCTTGGTCGCTCTCGACGGCAATTAAACCCTCGTGCATATCACCAGAGTAGATATATTTGTCGAGTGGACTCGTCACGTTGTAAGGTGCAAGGTCGGGCTCGTTGGCTAACATGTTGCAGGTTGTGGTAAGTTCTTGACGCAGAGCCTCTATGGCTTTACTGTCACCTCCCGCTTTATCGGTTGCATAATACCAACGTATAGGGTAGATGATTCCGTGTGCATCAAGCAAAAGATTCTCCTTGCGTAGATTGTTGTGCGAAACGTCGGCACGCAGGAGTTCCTCCTCCAAGGCATCAATCGAATGAAGCAGTGAGGCTGCCTCCTTGTCACCGCTCATGTTTGCAACGGCGTCGGCATAGGGTAGGGCGTCGGGCAGAGGTTCAAGCATGATGTCGCAGTGGTGCATACCCAAAGTCGGGTGCTGATACTGCATCTCGTCTCTAAGTATCTCAATCTTAGGTATTAAGCCGCATTTTACGTGTCGCTGAAGTGGTAAGAACCGCTCCACATGTCGTAGGGCTGTGGCGCACAACGGCATGCTGAGTAGATAAGCCTTGCCGTGCCACTTGACTATGGTCTGCGCAAAGTATGTCGAACGCATAATCATGTCGTCCTCCCAAACAACTTCCTTCAGTTGCTTGAGGTATAGCTCAGGTTGGCCGAGCGCTATGCGTAAAGACGAGATGGTTACCATGTTATTCAAGTTGCGTTATGCTGCGAGAACCAATGTTTATCATAGACAGAAGCTCCACAACGGAAGCATTGTAGCCCATTCCTATGTAAGGCGGAGTAGCTCCCAGGCCTTTCAGTTCATGTATTGCGACGTTGAGGGCTGCAGGCATAATACTCGAGCAGTCGGCAAGTAATCGGGCTTTGTGGTTAGCATAGATAATCTCATCATGCCTGGGAAAAATAACCGACTGCATAGTGTGGTCTGAACATAGGTGGATGTTGATAAGCAGCGTATTGCCATCAGAGGTCTCGGTGCGCTTTATAAGCGTGCATACATCACGTAGGTCGTTGTCACCGCAATCGGTAGGCTCACCGTCGGTGATGTTGATTACAATGGGAGGAAAACTATCTTGGTTTTGAGGCTGCTCACACCACTCCTGCACCAAGTTGTAAGCCTTGTGTAGGGCCTCGTACATAGGTGTTGTGCCTTCAGCTAAAGGTTCAATCCAACATTTTTGATGGTGATGAGTGAGAATCTGCGAACCATCATCAAGGCTATTGGTAAAGGAGATGCTTGTCGTTGGGGGTATCTTTGCCATGAGCTCCTTAATAGAGGCAAACCCCTCAGTATGAAGCAGGCTCTCAACCCTCTCGCCACAGTAACCCAAGACAGCTACATCGTAATAGTTACGTATGCCGTCGGTACGGCGGCAGCGGTCCATAAGTTCTGTTATCAGCGCATTGGCAGTATAGGCCACAACCTCTGCTTTGGAAGCTATCATATTTCCAAATCTCACTTGTTGCTGCATCGACGCCGAGCGGTCGAGAAGCAATACAAATGCAGCGCGATGGGTGCGAGTTATCTCTTGAGTATACATTCTGGTGACCTATTTTTGCAAATATAATATTTATTGCAAGGATAGGCAAATTTATAAAATAATTTCTTTGAAAGGCTGCTCTTTACTGCTGTGGCTAAAGTATATGACTCCGTGACGAATCTTAACCTTTATGGCAGCATCAAGGCTGGTGATAATATCGCCGTTGCCTTTAAGCAGATGTTTATACTCGGCCAATCTTACCTGCAACACCCCATCCTTGGGGTCCTGGCACTCATCAAACAGCGGCACAATGGCCCAACCCTTTGGTGCGGAGTAGCCCCACAACCCGTTCCATACGTTAGCCTCTATCTCCTGCTCATCGTATGTGGGGAGTGTCTCGGGTGGGAAGAAGAGACGTTTGAGCGTGAATAATTGCGGTGTATTATCCCTCAGCAGGCGTGCGATATGATATTGGCGTGGCATGCATTTTCGGGCAAATAGGTCGAGTACCGAGTATAGCCAATCGCCATTGTCGGATTTGTTACTCGATAGATTTCGCCTATGGCTGTAGCTGCTTCTCGGATGATATATCTCGCGCGGATGAGCCTGCGGATGGTGATGCTCACGATAATACTCTGCCATGTCGGGTGATGTGGCATAGGCATGCAATAGAGTTGAAATAAGTGCAATAGAGTAATTGTCGATGTGTTTATCGAAAAACTCCTGGTCACGCAACGGATGCTGGTAGGCTGCGGTGCCCGTCTCGACAGCTATCTTGCCCTTGAGTGCTGGAACATAGGCGGCATCCCAATCAATGAGAGTCATGCTGCCATCGTAGCCTACAATGATGTTCTCGGGCTTGATGTCGCCGTGGGCACGCTCCATTTGAAGCAACTCCCCGGCCATCTTGTCGAATGCTGTTGCCAGCCGCCCAAGCTCTTCAGCGGTAAGGTGCTGACATAGTTTTTCATGTAGCGTGCATCCCTCGATGTAATCGGTGAGCAGGCAGTCAATCCAGAAATGTTGGCCCATGATGTTGCTCACACATAACTCGGTGGGGTGGAACTCCTTGCCATATATGGCCGGGAGGTGGGGATTATGCCCTTTGTAGCACTTCAGAATCTTTCGTCTGTTGTTGTGCATAACGGTAAATATCACCGAGGCGTTGCCGGTGATGTATTGCGGCATGTCATCCTCACACTTAATCTCCAGCCCCTTAAGTGTCCGCCATGGAGTGTAGGGGTTGGCTACTGCATCTACTATGTCTTGTATGCTGGTCACTTTTTGTAAAAAGCAAAAATTGTCACTTAACAATAAACAACAAAAGGGGGATGCTCTCCCCCTCTTATTTCTGGAAATGGTGATTAGTTACATCCGCAATCATGGTCGCCGCAGCCACCCTCGCAACCGCTCTCGCAGTCGCCGTGACAGCCGCATGAGCAACCGCCCTGTGCTGCCAAATCCTCGGGAGTTACGTCGCGTACCTCAACAACCTCAACGTCGAAGTTCAGTGTCTTGCCTGCCATAGGATGGTTGAAGTCCATCTTAACTGTGGTCTCTGCAACCTCCTTCACTACGCCGAGCATACGGTTGCCCTGCGCATCGCTCATAGGCACCTGGCTGCCAACAAAGAGGATATCCTCTGCCAACTTGCCATCTACCATGAAAATATCCTTTGGCAAATCAACCACAGCCTCGGGGATAATCTCGCCGTAACCATCCTTTGGCTCGAGTGTAAACGACACCTTCTCGCCTGGCTCCTTGCCGATGATAGCACCCTCAAACTTTGGGAGCAACATGCCCGCACCGCAGATAAACTGCAAAGGCTGTCCCTCGCGTGACTGGTCTGCAATCTGTCCATCAACTGTCAGTGTGTAGTGCACCGACACCATTTTACTGTTCTCTACTTTCATAACTGTATTTGATTTTGTTATTTACTTGTGATTAAATCACACAAAGATACACACTTCGCGCCGAGTTGCAAAATTTCGGGTGAAAAAATTTAGTACTCACCCTTTTCGGTGTTATTTTCGCACAAGTTTATCTTCGGTGGCTGGGGCGGGATGCGAGCTTGCTCGCAGAGCCACCGAAGATGTCGCCCAAAGGCGAAAATATGTTGTATTTTCAATGTGTTTATACTATATTTGCATAGCTGTTCGTTATAGTAGCGAACGGAAGTTTAACAATATTACAATTATCTTATTAAATGAAAAAGCTAATTTTGATGGTGGCAACAATGTTGCCTCTGATGTTCGTTGCGTGCAATGACAACGAAAACGATGAGAACAAACCGCCCAAGCATCAGATTGTTGGATTGTGGGAGTTGGAGAAATCCTATGTCGGAGAGGATGACAGGTGGTGGTATGCCAAGGATGACATATCTGATATGTATCAGCTGGAGGTGAAGAGTGATGATTCGGGTAAATTTACCCACTATTCGAGCCTTAATATCATCGAGGAGCCTTTCACTTGGCAAGTGGTGGAAAATCAGTTCCGACTGGTTATGCCCGATAATACTTATCAAGCCTATAAGATTGAGCATATTAACGACGAGCAGTTGATTTTGAACAAAGACCTCGTGACAAACTATTATAAAAGGAGAAAGTAAGAACGTAGATAGCCCCCTACAAGTGTAAAATGCTTGTAGGGATTTTTTATATATAATTCCGCTTGTATTTGATATTTTTTTGTATTTTTGTAATGCTATCCACGTGATAGCGAACATATTTACATGTTTAGTGAAAGGAACTAAACAAAGAGTCCGCATTTCAAAATGCGGACTCTTTGTTTGTGTTTAACTTTCTTTAATCTACATTGCAGCAAACCAAGTTGCGGTCGCCGTAGCCATTGTCAATCTTGGTGACATAGGGGAAGAACTTTGCCGCCTTAATCCACTCCAATGGGAAGGCTGCCTCGTGGCGAGAGTATGGGTGTGACCACTCGCCCGCAAGCTCCATGGCTGTGTGAGGTGCGTTCACCACCACGTTGTCCTTCTCGCCCGATGCGGCTGCCGCCTCGCACTCGCGCTTAATCTGCACCAATGCCTCCATGAAGCGGTCCATCTCTTCCTTTGGTTCCGACTCGGTAGGCTCCACCATCAGCGTTTCGTGAACAGGGACCGAGAGTGTAGGTGCGTGGAAGCCGTAGTCCATCAGTCGGTGGGCAATGTCACCACAGTCGATGCCGTAGTCCTTCTTGAAGTTTGTAAGGTCGAGAATCATCTCGTGACCTACGCGGCCTGTCTCGCCCGAGTAGTAGGTACGATACTCGTTCTTCAGGGCCGATGACATATAGTTGGCATTGACGATAGCCATCTCGGTTGCGTGGCGCAAGCCCTCCTCGCCGAGCATCTTGATGTAGCCATAGGTGATTGGC
>JAFOHD010000022.1 GCA_017421945.1 Alistipes sp.
ACCTCCTTGATGATGTTGTTTTGCAGGTCGGTGATAACGTAAGTCATATTGTCACGACCCACATTTACGCCAGCAAAGTAAATTGCCGAGTTAGCCAGACCAAATACGTTGGGACGACGACCACCCGGGGTCTCAACCTTACCCAAATCGTTTACAATTTTCTCCTCGATGAGCTCCTGTACGAGTTTGGTGATTGTCGGAACGCTTATGTGCAACTCTTTGGTTAGTTCGGATAGAGTGCACTCACCATTGAGAGCCATGTAAGCGATGATATTACGCTTGATGATATTGTTCTTATGCGTAATACCCTTGATGTTTTCGTTGGGCTGGATATTGAAAAATTCAGTTAATGATGACATATAGGTTGGGTGTAAAATGGTTTCATTTGCTATTGGCAAATATAATTATTTTTGTGTTTTTATGCAAGTGTGTTTTTAATTATTTTAATGAATTTAATAAAAAATACCGCCACGCATTGGTGTGACGGTAAAAATTTTCTAAAACGCAAGGGTTTTATTTCGTGGATGAATTGCTTACATCGATGCTTTTGACTCAACTGCTACTTCGGCACTGCACTTTTTAATCAGGCCCTGCAATACATTGCCCGGACCTAACTCTGTGAAGGTGTCAATGCCATCGGCTATCATGCGATTTACTATCTGCGTCCAGCGCACAGGCGCAGTGAGCTGAGCTATAAGGTTTGCCTTAATCTCCTCAGCTGAGGTGTGGGGTTCGGCATCTACGTTTTGATATATAGGGCATACGGGCGTGTGGAACTCCACCTCTTCAATGGCACGAGCCAACTCTTCGCGAGCAGGCTCCATCAGTGGCGAGTGGAATGCTCCGCCTACGGGCAGACGCAGGGCACGTTTTGCCCCAGCCTCCTTTAATTTTGCGCAGGCTGCATCTACGGCTTCGTCAGCACCTGAGATAACGAGCTGTCCCGGGCAATTGTAGTTGGCGGCAACGACTACGCCATCCACCTCGGCACAAATCTGCTCTACCTTCTCATCGGCCATGGCGAGTATTGCCGCCATGCCTCCGGGCTGTTTCTCACAACACTCCTGCATAGCCATGGCGCGCTTTGCGACCAAGCGCAGACCATCCTCAAATGAGAGAGCCTCGGCTGCCACCAAAGCAGAGAACTCGCCCAGCGAGTGACCTGCTACGGCGTCGGGCTTGATACCGAGAACCTTTGCCATGACAACAGAGTGAATAAATACAGCTGGTTGTGTAACCTTTGTCTGTCGGAGTTCATCAGCCGTGCCTTCAAACATAATATCGGTGATACGGAAACCCAGAATCTCGTTTGCCTTGTCGAAAAGGGCCTTTGCCGAGACGTTGTTTTCGTACAACTCTTTTCCCATGCCGGTGAATTGTGCTCCCTGGCCGGGGAAAACATAAGCGTGTTTCATAATCAAAATTGTGTTTGTGAGTCCGCGACTGACTCTGGTTAATCGTAGGCAAAGGTATTATCTATATTGCAATTTTCCAAATGGGGGAAGTTAGTCTTTGAGTAATTATTATGACATATAGGGGTGATTTTGTCGTCAAAATTTGCATATTTTATCAAAAGAGTGTACCTTTGGTCTAAATGTGAATATACATTAACAAATTTTAATAAAAACAGTTATGAGAAAATTATTTTTACTTGCCATTGCTGCTGTTTTCGCATTCAGCGCATCGGCTCAGGAGGCTCTTGGTAGCCGCGCACAGGTTGTCTCTCCTCAGATTAATGACAACAACAGTGTGACATTGCGTCTTGCTGCTCCCGAGGCTAAGAAGGTAACCGTTGCTGGTAACTTCCTCACTCCCGACGGTCAGCCTGTTGAGAACACCGAGATGAAGCGTAACGCTGATGGTGTTTGGGAGTACACTTCACCCGCTTTGCGTTCAGAGTTGTATAACTACAACTTCATCGTTGATGGCGTTCGCATCTGCGACCCTTCAAACGTATTTATCTGCCGTGATGTTGCATCTTCATTCAACATCTTCATCATTGGTGGTGACCGTGGCGATATTTACAGCGTAAACGATGTTCCTCACGGTAGCGTTACAAAGACTTGGTACGACAGCCCCACATTGCAGACAAAGCGTCGTATCACTGTTTACACTCCCGCAGGTTACGAGACAAGCAAGGCTGATTACCCCGTACTTTACCTCTTGCACGGTGCAGGTGGTGACGAGGAGGCTTGGATGACCTTGGGCCGTACATCACAGATCCTTGATAACCTTATCGCACAGGGCAAGGCGAAGCCTATGTTGGTTGTAATGACCAATGGTAACGCATGGCAGAGCGCTGCCGTAGGTGAGGCTGCTGGTGGCATGATTCAGCCCTCTATGCGTGGCAACGCTAATGTTCGTCCCGCTGCATCATTCGAGCAGTCATTTGGCGATGTTATCAAGTTTGTTGAGAGCAATTACCGCGTAATCAAGAAGAAGGAGGGTCGCGCTATCGCAGGTCTTTCAATGGGTGGTGGTCACTCTTACAACATCTCTCGCACATATCC
>JAFOHD010000023.1 GCA_017421945.1 Alistipes sp.
ATATAATGTAGAGGCACGCGACCTTCTGAAGGAGGGCGTTGATGCTTTGGCCAATGCAGTGAAGGTTACACTCGGACCTAAGGGTCGTAACGTGATTATCGATAAGAAGTTTGGCGCACCACAGATTACAAAGGACGGTGTTACCGTAGCCAAGGAGATTGAGCTCGAGGACCATTTTGCCAACATGGGCGCACAGATGGTTAAGGAGGTTGCTTCAAAGACCAACGACGACGCCGGTGATGGTACAACCACAGCTACCGTTTTGGCACAGGCTCTTATTGGCGTAGGTTTGAAGAACGTCACAGCAGGTGCTAACCCAATGGATTTGAAGCGCGGTATGGACAAGGCTGTCGGAATCGTAGTTGAGGAGCTCCGCAAGCTCTCACAGGAGGTTGGTAGCGACATCTCGAAGATTGAGCAGGTGGCTACAATCTCGGCCAACAACGACAACAACATCGGTAAGCTCATTGCCGAGGCTATGGCAAAGGTGAACAACGAGGGTGTTATCACCGTTGAGGAGGCAAAGGGTACCGAGACTCACGTAGATGTTGTTGAGGGTATGCAGTTTGACCGTGGTTACATCTCGGCTTACTTTATGACCGACACCGAGAAGATGGAGGCAGAACTTGAGAAGCCACTCATCCTTATCACCGACAAGAAGATCTCAGCAATGAAGGATATTATTGGTGTATTGGAGCCTGTGGCTCAGAATGGCCGCTCACTCCTTATCATTGCCGAGGATGTTGATGGCGAGGCTTTGTCAACTCTCGTATTAAACAAGTTGCGTGGCGCGCTTAAGATTGCAGCCTGCAAGGCTCCAGGCTTTGGTGACCGCCGCAAGGATATGCTGGAGGATATAGCAATCCTCACAGGTGGTACTGTTATCTCAGCCGACAAGGGCATGAAGCTTGAGGATGCGACTATCGATATGCTGGGTTGCGCCGAGAAGGTTGTAATGAACAAGGAGACTACCACCATCGTTGATGGCGAGGGCACAAAGGAGTCCATAGCTTCACGTATTGCAATGATTCGTGGCGGTATTGAGTCAGCAAAGTCAGACTACGACCGTGAGAAATTGCAGGAGCGTTTGGCTAAGCTCTCAGGCGGTGTGGCTGTTCTCTACGTAGGTGCTGCTACCGAGGTTGAGATGAAGGAGAAGAAGGACCGTGTTGATGATGCGCTTGCGGCTACACGTGCTGCCGTTGAGGAGGGTATCGTTCCTGGTGGTGGCGTGGCATACATCCGTGCCGTATCGGCTCTTGAAAACCTCAAGGGAGAGAACGAGGACCAGACAACAGGTATCCAGATTGTAAAGCGTGCTATCGAGGAGCCTTTGCGTCAGATTGTAGCTAACGCAGGTGGCGAGGGTTCAGTTGTTGTGAACAAGGTTAAGGAGAGCGAGGGCTCAATGGGTTACAATGCTCGTGACGACAAGTATGAGGATATGCTTGCTGCGGGTATCATCGACCCAACCAAGGTTTCACGCGTGGCTTTGGAGAACGCTGCTTCAATCGCATCGATGTTCCTTACAACAGAGTGTGTACTGGCAGAGAAGAAGTCTGACGCTCCAGCAATGCCTGCAATGCCACAGGGTGGTATGGGCGGCATGATGTAGTAATCAGACTACCTGATAATCCAAGTGCGTCACCCGAAAAGGTGACGCACTTTTTGTTTGCATTGACACAAAAAATTTGGGTTGCAGGCTTTGGTGCCCGCAACCCAAATATTTACACCGCTACTGCTTATACAAAAGGATACTTTACGACCTCTGCCTTGAGCAATCTATCGCGGATAACAACGGCGACAGTTGTACCTACTGTCGCATACTCGGTCTTAACGTAACCCAGCGCGATACCAACCTTCAACATAGGCGACATTGTACCCGATGTAACGTGACCTATCTCCTCGCCCTCGAGGTTAGCGAGTTTGTAACCGTGACGTGGGATACCTCGGTCAATCATCTTCAGACCTACCAGCTTACGCTCTACGCCCTCGGCCTTCTGCTTTGCCAGATACTCGCGGTCGATGAAGTCCTTGCCCTCAACAAACTTTGTCACCCAGCCCAGACCTGCCTCCAATGGAGATGTGGTGTCGTCAATGTCGTTGCCATAGAGAGCAAAGCCCTTCTCCAGACGCAATGTATCGCGTGCACCCAGACCTATGTTCTTAAGACCGAACTCCTCGCCAGCCTTCCACATAGCCTCCCAAATGGTATCGGCGTCAGAGTTATACATGTAAATCTCGCAACCTCCCGAGCCTGTGTAACCCGTAGCCGAGAGGATAACGTCACAACCAGCCAACTTGCACTGCTTGAATGTGTAATAGACCATATCCTCAACGGGCTCGTCGCACATCTTCTGCACAAGTTTCATGGCCAGAGGACCCTGAATTGCGAGCTGTGCAATGTTGTCAGAAGAATTCTCCAGCTCCACGCCTGGCTTCATGCCGAACTTCTCACCCTCGGCGCAGATATGTGCCCAATCCTTGTCGGTGTTGGCTGCATTCACACAAAGCATATACTTTGTGTCGCTGAACTTGTAGATGAGGATATCATCCACGATACCGCCCTTGCCGTTAGGCATTGTGGCATACTGCACCTTGCCGTCAAAGAGCTTCGATACATCGTTTGATGCAATGTGCTGCAACAAATCGAGTGCCTTCTCACCCTTAATCCATATTTCACCCATGTGACTCACGTCAAACACACCGCACTTCTCTCTAACGGTCATGTGCTCATCGTTGATGCCCGAAAACTCAATAGGCATGTTATACCCCGCAAACTCTGCCATCTTGGCACCTGCGGCAATGTGATACTTTGTAAACGCTGTGGTTTTCATCTTTTATAGTTTTAAGTTTTGATTTTATGCTTTCTTATTACTTATCGGTTACCACCCCGCTTGCGTGTGGCCTCAATCTGCTTGAGCTGCTGCTCGGAGAAGGCCTTGCGCAGGAATCGTAACAACCCATCCATAGTAGTATAGCCCATCTCTCGGGCAATGAGTTTACCCTTGCCGTCATACATAACCAATTCAGGAACTCCTCCCGAGCGGGCATGCTTGCGATAAAGAGCCTCCGCATCTTTGGTAAACTCCATATCTACGGGATGATACTCCATACGCTCTATCAGCGCAACAACTTCGGGATGCTCCAAAGCCTCCTGATACATACGCTGGCATGGTGCGCACCACTGAGCCGAGAAGATATAGAGCTGAGGTTTAGACTCGGTATCCTGCTGCTGTGCCATAGCCGCAACCCAGGATATGAGCGCGAGGGCCATAAGCAATAGTTTCCTTATCATTGAAATCGCAATCAATATTACTTATCGCTGCGCTTGATACCCAATCGCGGACAACGGGTGAAAGGTTTCTCGCGGTCAAACAGATAACGATATGTCGTATGCATCTTGTGACGTGTAGCACCCACATACTGCTGAATCATGCGGTTCATGACGGGGTTAAAGTCACCAATCCACGCAAACTCTACGGTCTTGTACTTGACATTGGGTACGCAGAAATAGTTCTCGTATATATACTGAATCATACCCGACTCAACACCCTTGCCCTGAAATTCGGGGGTCACGGCGAAAATCATTCCGAAGATACGGTCGCAACTCTTCTTAACCTTGAGTTCCCACATTAGTCGCAACTTGTTCCAGAAGTTCAACTTACCGTTGAACTTACCGATGATGCGGTTAATATCTGGTACCATGATGAAGAATCCCACAGGCTCGTTGTTGAAGTAGGTGAAGAAGATGATGTTGGGATCTACAATAGGACGCAAAGTCCTCATATCTTCTGCGCCTCCTCCTTCTCCATAGGCTTCACTCCCGTAAACAAGCTCCACGCCTTGTTGTAGATGATGCGGAAATCTTCGGCCACCTGCTCAAGATTATCAACATTGATTGACGAGAAACTATATCCAGGTGTATTCATCAAACGCTTTGCACGCTCGGCTATCGAAGCGTTGATATCATCGTCATACACGCGCCACAGATAGGTGTTCTGATTGAAGTAGTTCTGGAAACCGTATGTTTCAAACAACTCTTTGTAATATGGAAAGTTATAGGGATTAGCATACAATGGCTGGAACTCATATCCCTCAACCAGCAAACCCCACCATGAATCACGCGCACCGAAATTCACAGGGCCATCCATAGCCTCCATGCCTCGGCTCAGAAGCCACATGCGGGCTGCATCGAAGAGCTGGTTTGCCAACTCCTGATCGTTTATTGCCTCAAAAAATCCGCAACCGCCCGTGGGCTGCTCGTATGCAAAAGCGTGCTCGTTGTCATAGAACGCCGCAATACGACCTACAACCTCACCCTCCTGATTGTAGGCAACCCAGCGGATTGCCTCACCATCGGCATAAAGTTTATTCTTGGAAGGATCGAACACCGCCTTAATATCCTTATCCAAAGGACATACCCAATTACGATTGCCCTTGTAAAGACGTTTGGGAAGTTCAATAAACTCCTTCTCAAGCAACTTATCAGTTACCTCTTTCAATGTGTACTTCATAATACTCATCTATAATCGTTGTTTATTTTTCTTATTTAACTTTCAAAGCTACAAAAAAAAGTCGAAACAAGCATCATCTGCACTGCGTTTTTTATTGAAATATTACATTTAGGAAAAACAACATTTTATTTTTGACATTTATTGATTATATTTGCAAGAACCAAATATTCTTATCATATGAAAGAGATGTGGGAAAGGGTTCGAATATTTTTACAAGGGTTGTCATTCCGTACAGGAGTGCTGACTTTGTTGGCTTGCATCACGTTTTACTTAATTTCGTTTGGTGTGTTTTTGCTGCCTCTTTCCACAGTTGTAAAGAGTGTCTTGTGGGCAACATTCTTCGGCATGGCGAAGGCAGCCCAATATTCAGGACTGCTCATTCTTGGCAAGGAGGGTGTTTTGCGGCTAAAACAAGTATTCAAAAAAACGTAGTGAGTAGAAGTGTCTGCCAGACTATTTTGTATATTTGTATATAATTTTTCGCATATTTATTAAAACATCAACGTTATGCAGAAGTTTTCCAAATTCCTTCTTGTTGCCATCTTTCTTTGTGCGCAACTGATTTCGTTTCCTGCATCTGCTCACAACAAAAGAATCAAGGCTTTAATTATCTCGGGGCAGAACAATCACAACTGGCGAGTAAGCCATCGTGCGTTAAAACTAATACTTGACCAATCGGACTTGTTTGAGGTTGACATCCTGCTGACACCCGGCAGGGGCGGCGACATGCAGCAGTTCAACCCCGACTTTGAGCAATATGACGTTGTGCTACTGGATTACAATGGCGACCGCTGGTCGGCATCAACCGAGCAGGCTTTTGTGGAATATGCTCGCAAGGGAGGAGGCATTGTTGTATATCACGCGGCCAATAACGCCTTTGCTCAGTGGGAGGAGTTTAACAAGATTATAGCCTTAGGCGGATGGGAAGGTCGTAACGAGAAATCTGGCCCCTACTACTACCTCGTTAATGGCGTTGGAGTGCTTGACACAAGCGAGGGTACCGGAGGCTCACACGGTGCGCAACGCGAGTTCCCCATGAACTGCCGCAAAAAGAAGCACCCCATAACCAAAGGTTTGCCCGATGGATGGATACATGCCCGTGATGAGCTGTATGACCGCATGCGCGGACCTGCCAACATCAAGCACCTGCTTTACTCGGGTTATGCAGACGCCTCAAAGGGAGGCTCTGGCCGCGAGGAGCCTCTTGTGTTTACGGTAGATTATGGCAAAGCTCGCATATTCCACATCATGCTTGGCCACTGCGGCGAATCACTCGACAACAACCCCGCAATGCAATGCGCCGGATTCCAGACCTTGATACTACGTGGTGCAGAGTGGGCGGCTACGGGCAAGGTGAAGCAGCCTGTGCCTACGGATTTCCCCACATCTGAATCTGCATCCCTGCGTCGCAGTTACAAGGCTCCGCAGAATTAGGGTTTGATTATCACAAAACGTAATCCCGCCGAAAAGAATACTATATCGGTGAGTTTTAATCGGTGATTTGCAACCTTTGAAATGAAATTCAAGTCGCAAATACTGAACTCGTAGTATAGTGACACATTGTGCAAAGTTCCTTGTGACAATGCTTTATAGTTGATTCTTTGCCCCAGGTGTGCGAGCACACCTGGGGCAAAATCATAGTATCCGCCACCATATTTGCAAGGTTCCTTAATCCAGAACTCATCTCCCGAAACTCTGGTATCGTAAGGATAATACTCCACACACGCAAATAATAATAATAGCGCAGCAAAAAAAGCATATCGATCTAAAACCAATCATGCGTTAACTTATCTTTTAATTTATGTTTTATTCTGTTGCGCTTTTTATACAAGAGTCGTGAGGCGATACCTTTGAGCGGGAAGTCGCTCACGTCTATACCCGTAGCCTGGGCATAATGCTCAAGCATGTAAACCAACGGCAGGGAAGAGCAGTTAAGGTGACGCAAATCCTGCAAACGCTGCCACTCTGTGAGTCGGGAGTGAAATGTCATGCGGTTGTTGTCGATGAGTTCAAACTCATACCTTCCATTCACTCTTTTACACCTGATGTTACGGATGTTCAAATCGTTATGCACGATGCCTTTTGAGTGAACTAAAATAATAAAATCAGCCAGGCTGTCAAGCAACTCCTTGTCCACCTTCGCAACACTTTCGCCAAGCATGACCAGAGACTCGAAGTCGGAGTACACCGACACAAAGAAGCTTTGGTCAAGCATACCATATCTATATACATCAACCGAGGCAACTGGTTCGGGCGTGTTGATTCCGAACTCGCGCAGCCTTAGGGCATTATAGTAAGCACGCATTGACTTGCTCTGGCGCAACTTTCCATACAGCAAACGGTTTGCATACGAGATTTGTCCATAGCACTTTATTACCAATTGCGCATCTCCTACACTTAGCATTTTGACGACATTTCGTCCTTGGTGCAACGTCGTCGCATCGGGCAAAGAGCCGAAATCATCAGGTAAAGTGAGAATAAAATCATGTAACGATAAATATTTTGGATTTATAATGGCTTTCATCTAAACATCTATATATAAGCAGTTTAACATCTACAACACACTTTCCACAGTGTAAAATTAGCCAATATATCTATCCCGTAATAATCTCTCTAAACCTTTACGCCACCCAATTTTACCTAACGAACAATAATAATTTATTTAACCCCATTTATGCTACAAGAAGACCAAAACCGGATGTAAGCACCACTTTTTGCATGGTGGGTAGCATGCCGCTTATGTTGTATATTTCTTAAGGATTGATTATATTTGTAGATATGAAACGCTTTGCAAACATACTGCTTATCGGCATCTTGCTACTGCTGGCATCTTGTATAAATGACGGACTGGTGACCTCGGACAAGACCACGTTGGTGAAGGTTGGAGAGAAAGCTCCCGACTTCACCACACAGCTTTACCCCTCAGGCAGTGTAAGATTATCTTCACTGCAAGGCAAAGTTGTATTATTGACTTTATGGGATCCGGAATGTTCGATGTGTCGTTACGAGATGGCAGTCGTACAAGAAAAGATTTTAGACCGCATACAGAGTTATGACTTTTACTACCTGCCCATAGCGCGCGGTCAAGACTATGAACCCATAAAGGGTTTCTTCCTCGATAATGGATACACGTTCTCGACGGGGCTAGACCCCAAACGTGAAATATACAAGCTCTACGCCACGATGTATGTTCCCCGTAGTTTTATAATCGACAAGCAGGGAGTTATTCGACACATATATGTGGAGTATGAGTTGGACAAGCTTGACACCATTGTGTCCACAGTTGAGCAGATGCTCAAATAACTCGCAAAAAAGAGGATGACTCCAAAGTATGAAAAGAATCAGGCGTATGCTGTAGAATACATAAAATCCTGCATACGCCTGAATTTATTTCTCGCCCGACTATTCTTCAAGCAGTTTTTTGATTACATGTCTGGCGTCTTACATTATAAAGCTTACCACCTTACCTGTTCAAGTAACGAATCATTGCCTCGATAAGATAGTAATCACCATAAACAAGAGCAGCATCGACAAGTCGCTGCTGGGGATAGTTCTCCACACCATGCTTTAACAGCAGACCGCCACACTCATCCTTCGCGGCAATATACTCCTGCGAGCAGAGTGTAGTGAGTTGTTGCTCGGCAACCTGCAAATATTGCTTATCGTCGGTCAAAGCATACAAATCCATAAAAGCCGATGCCATGATTGCTGCCGCCGAGGAGTCCTTCTGCTTCTTGTCGGACTTAAAATCCCAATTAGGGACTCCATCCTCGGGTAGATTCTGCTTGATGTAGGCTGCTATCTTCTCGCTCTGCTCAAGAAATGCCTCATCCTTGGTTGTGCGATAAAGCATAGTGTACCCATACAATGCCCACGCCTGGCCACGTGCCCATGCAGACTCCACACTCTCTCCATATATGGCAAATAGCTTAGGGTTCGATTTATCCTCCTCACCCAAAATCAGCCCCTCTGCCACCGAACCATCCTCACGGCACAAAAGTGGCATCATATTCTTGCCATGGGTAACAACATTCTCATCCCACCCCATGTCAAAAATAGTCTCTATGGCAGGCATATTATTGATTACCACTCGAAGATACGACACAGAGTCACCCTCCGCAGGCTCCATCATGCGATATGTTTCACGGGCATTGCCGTTCATCAACTTGGACACCATTCCCATAGCTGTAGAGTAACGCGCATTTTGGGTGACATTGTACCCATTACGATGGGCAACATTCACCACCGTCAGCAGATGTGGCAAGTCTATGCCTTCGGGCTCGCGATATTTATATGTCAGCACATCGGCAGCTTCCTGAAGAGTTTCATCCTCACACCACTGCGACAACATCCACAAACTGCCAATAAAATACCCTCCTGCCCACGCATCCTCATCCTTGGCGGCCAGCATCTGACCATCGGCATAGGCAAAAGGATAGACTCCTTTAGAGTGTTCAACCTCGGCAGCTTTCTCGGCATAACGCTCAGATGCACCCTGCAACACTGACTTTAACTGCTTTTCAAGCTCACTGTCCATACAGCTGGTGAGCATCAAACAAAGTATAAAACCAAAAATAAATCTCTTCATATCTTCAATTTTCAATTTCTATCAAGTAAAAGTTTGGCCTGCTCCAATGCCGCCTGCGAAACCTCGCTTCCCGACAACATCTTGGCAATCTCCTCAACCCTTTGCTCGGGGTTGAGAACCTGTATATTAGTCTTGCTCTGCTGCTTGTAAACCACATAATGACTCTCACCCTTCGATGCCACCTGGGGCAAGTGAGTGATGGCTACAACCTGCATATTGCGGGCCAGCTCGCTGATGATTTCACCCATAACATCGGCTATGCGCCCCGACACGCCCGTATCAATCTCATCAAAAATGATGGCAGGAAGATTCTTATGACGTGCCAGCATGGCCTTCAACGCCAGCATGATACGCGAAAGCTCACCGCCCGAAGCGACCTTCTCAACGGGCTGGGGTGCCACATTGGCGTTGGCTGTGAAGATGAAATAGACGTGGTCGGCACCCGTAGGCAGCAACTCGTCCACAGAAACCACATGGACACAGAACTGCGCATCTGCCATACCCAAACGCTGAAGCATCGCAACCACCTCGTTTGAAATTTCACCCGCAGCACGCTCTCTCGCCAGATGTATCTTATGCGCAACATCATAAGCCTTGGCGGTCAAAGACTTAATCTCTTGCTTGAGTGAGATTATCCTTTCATCACCATGCGTTATGGCAGAGAGTTGAGTTGCCAACTTCTCACCCACGGCCATCAGTTCCTCAAGCGTATTCACGCGATGCTTCTGACACATGGCATATATCATATTAACCCTGTCGGTCAATCGTTGCAGACGCTCGGGGTCGGACTCTATACGTTCACTATCATCCGCAACGGTCGCTCCCAAGTCCTTCAACTCCTGCCTAACAGAATGCAGACGCGAAACAATCTCCTCGCCATTAGGATAGCTCTCGCTCACCTTCGCAATCGCACTCTCGGCAACTGCTAATTGCTCCAAGACCCCTATCTGCTCAGCATCAAGAATATTGCGCACGGCGATAAGCGCCTCGCCAATCTGGTCAGCATTCTCAAGGACTGCAAGTTCTGATTCGGCAACCTCAAGTTCTCCCTCCCTGAGTGCTGCAACCTCAAACTCTGACACTTGATGACGCAACCACTCCTCATCTTTACGTAGTGATTCCGCCTCATGCTGTAAAAATTCCAGTTCACGCTCTCTTGTACGCAACTCGGCATAAATGGTGCGATACTCGCCAATCAAGCCCCCATCTACAGCCAACGTATCAACCGCCTCGATACGGAATTTTTCGTCCGACAAAATCAAATTCCGATGCTGCGAATGTATGTCAATAAGTGCGGCTCCCAACTCCTTGAGTAACGACAGCTGCACGGGAATATCGTTCACAAAAGCACGACTCTTACCTGAAGGCGAAATAACTCGGCGAACCACTGTCAATGGCTCATAATCGAGGTCATTATCCTCAAAAAATGGCTTCAGATTATAGCCCTCAATATCAAACTCGCCCTCAATTATACAGCTGCGTGCCTGGTCGTGAATAGCCCCGCTGTCGTTCTTATTGCCCAACAACAGGCCCAACGCACCAAGCAATATAGACTTACCTGCACCCGTCTCACCCGTGATTATATTCAGGGCTGCATCGAGCTGCAAATCAAGCTTATCTATAAGCGCATAGTTCTCTACCGAAAGTCGTCGCAACATAACAGCCTACTTAGTCAAAAGATTCTCTATTTTATCTACAATCCTATCTGCCACCTCACGCTTGGTCATAAGCGGCAGCGACTCACTGCCCTGCTTATCGATGAGCGTGACCACGTTTGTATCACCCCTGAAGCCTGCGCCAGCCTCACGCAGCGAATTGAGCACGATGAAATCAAAATTCTTACGCTGCAACTTCTGCTCGGCATGCTCCATCTCGCACTCGGTCTCCATGGCGAAACCCACAAGCAAGCGTCCGCCCTTATCGGCTCCCAGCGTGGCTGCTATGTCCTTTGTGCGGCGCAACTCTATTTTCATATCGCCATCGCCCTTCTTAAGTTTATGCTCAGCAACAACGGCGGGGGTATAATCTGCCACAGCGGCACACATCACAGCACCGTCACACTCGCCAAAGCGTGCCACGCACTCCTGCCACATCTGCTCGGCACTAAGGACGTCAATGCGTCTCACATTACGTGGCGCCGCGAGTGCCGTACGGCCACTCACCAACGTAACCTCTGCACCGCGCTCGGCCAATGACTCGGCAATGGCATAACCCATCTTGCCCGACGAGTGATTCGAAATGAACCTCACGGGGTCAATTGCCTCAATGGTAGCTCCTGCTGTAACAAGAAAATGCTTACCCTCTAAACTCTTTTTTTTTTCGCTAAAGATATGCTCTACGGCAGCGACAATCTGCTCCGGCTCGGCCATACGACCCTTGCCCACAAGTCCGCTTGCAAGAAAACCCGATCCAGGCTCAATGATGTGTACACCATCCTCGCGCAGTTGCTCCATATTGCGTTGCGTAGCCACATGAGCATACATATCGAGGTCCATAGCTGGAGCCACCGCTACGGGACAACGTGCCGAAAGATAGGTCGTGAGCAGAAGGTTATCTGCCACACCCGCTGACATCTTTGCCATGGTATTGGCAGTGGCGGGAGCAATGAGATAGAGGTCGGCCCACTCACCCAACTTCACATGCGAGTTCCACTCTCCATTCTCGGGGTTGAAGAAATCGACAAGTATAGGGTGTTGCGACAAGGTCGCCATAGTAAGCGGTGTGATAAACTGCTTGGCAAGGGGTGTCATCACCACCTTGACCTCTGCTCCGGCAGACACCAATAAACGGCAAAGCACAGCCGACTTAAATGCGGCTATGCTACCCGTAATTCCAAGTATGATATGTTTACCCTTCAACATAAAAGGTTTGTGTTAGCAGGTAAGGCTCAAATCGGATTCTTCGTATCGGCTACCTCGCCCCGCACTCGGAGCTGAACCAACCTCACTCGCCCCCAATTTTACACCCTCACTAATTAACCACGGCGATAATAAACCTCGTCATCGAGGAACTCCTCGGTAGCGATGATTACAGGCTTGGGAAGGCGCTCATAATAACGAGAAATCTCAATCTGCTCACGATTCTCAAAAGTCTCCTCCATGGTATCGGTAGGTGAAGAGAAATCTGACAACTTGCGATTCAACTCGGTCTTGAGCTCTGTGGCAATCTGGTTTGCACGACGAGCGATGATGTTGATGCTCTCGTAGATGTTACCTGTCTCCTTGTCCAAATCAACCAATTTACGCGTTACTGTGTTGTTGGGAATGTTCTTCTTAATCTCCATTTTATATCTTATTTTGTCGTTGTTATTTCTTTTTACTGCTCCACACCTCTTATGGCTGCTGCATCGGCCACATTGCCGTCATCAACAGGCTGCTCACTCTTGTACTTCTCGATATAACGTTTGGCAGTCTCCGACAGACGGTCCAACTCGGCACGATACTTCGACTCGGGATACTCCATCACAAACGAATAGTAGTGATCGAGTGCCGACATGAAACGATCGGCCTGCTTCGACGCAATTGAGTTGTCAGCAAACTTATATGCCGACAAGACAATGTAATACATTATATCCTCACGGCGGTGCGAATCGGGATATTTCTTAAGAGCATTACGGAAAGCTATAATTGCCGAATCGTAGCGCAGTATTTTATAATAGGTATAAGCATTTATAAACGAACGCTCCTCCATACGCCACGTGAGCTCCTTTGTCATCTCCTGGAAATGGGCAATTTGCTCGCTATTGGGATGGTGGGCCATAAATTCCGAGATAGCGACAATGGCTGCTGCCGTAGTAGTCTGGTCGCGCTCGGGACTTGGACACATGTTGTAAAGACTTATAGCATAAAGTGCCTCGGCATTCTCAATGAAAACACTACGGCCATAGGTACGTCTAAACTCATCAAACAACGAAGCTGAAGTCTGATAGTCGAAATTCTTAAAGTAACTGTGCGCTCTGTAATATGCCACCGAATCCTCTTGAGGTGTACCCTTCAAGAAAGGCTCACAATGCTCAAAAAGCAATATTGCCTTTGCATATTTCTTAGCATTGTAATATACCAAGCCTCTGTTAAATATCAATTCATTATCTGACGTATTTATCACTCGTTGCAAGCTTGAGCAGCCTGAAAGTATCACCCAAACCACAACTAAAGGAATAACGTATGATAAAAACTTCTTCATATACTCATTTTTACTGCACATAGCAGGGTATTATCGTGCAAAATTACACATATTTTTTGTTATAACGACATTTAGAGGAAAATATTTTCTCACCAAACACAAAAATCATCCCTCATGAACCCAACCGAGCGCAAAAAAATCCCCAAAGCGCAATGCTCTGGGGATTCTTAACGACTTAAAATCGCTTACAAAACGATGGTGATATTGTATGGTCGGCCGCCACCGCAAGAGAGTGATACTACGTACTCACCCGCTGCATAGTTTGACATATTAATCTCGGCACCAACCTTCACATACTCGTTATTAACGTACTTACCTGTATGGTATCTACCACCCTTGGTGAAACCTGTAGTCTTGACATTGCCATCGGCATCCTTCACCTCATACTTCAAAGGTATCAGCGACCACATGTTCAATACCTTAGAACTCTTGTTATAGATAAGCTCGGTATTACGCTGAATCTCGTCAGGTGATGCACACAACACAATCTCATCACAGTGATTATCGGCACGCAGCCACTGCCATTCACCTGGGTTCTCACCCTTATAGTAGTAACGCAGACGATAACCCTCCTTAAATTCACGTCGAACAGTCACCTCACCTGCAACAAGATGGTCTATACGCTCACCACTTGGGAACTCCTCAAGATAGTGCTCGTCAATTGTCTCAATGAAATTACCCTCGGCATCACACAACATAAGGTTGAAATAACCGGTAAATGTACCATTCGCATTGTTTCGATAATAACACTTACGCAACTTGATTGGCTTATTTGGCTGAATGTCTTCAGTCTCAGACTCCAATCCGAAAACAGTACACAACCAGGGGTCTCCACCACCCAAAGCAGACATACCGAAGAGATCGCGAGCTCGTGATGTACCATCCTTATCAGGCTCAGAATAGAACATAGCGCCCATTGCCTTGGTGAAACCATTATCAGGCAAATAGTAGAAACCATCTGAGCTACCGCCCCAACCATAGTTCATGTGGAAATAACCCTTATTATCATATCCATCTAAGACGTATGCGTGGCCACCTCCGGCAGCAAGCATTGGACCATACTTCTGCAAGTTCTCACGCAACATAGCAAACCACTCTTCATTGGAATACATACCATTACCAAACCACAACGCACCTCTGTTATATTTCATAAATTGCTGCAAACGGTTTGGAGCCGCAGCTGTTACCGCACCTGAGCCACCAGGAGCCCAACCCATGCTCATAACAGTACCTACATCATACATAAGCTGAGCAACCTCATTCGCCTGAGCCTCAGAGTACTTGCCTCGGTCGTAGCGCAATGGCATCTTATTCCAATCGTAAGTTCTACCAAGTTCATTTGCAGGAATCACCATCTGCTCATGTCCTGGGGGGTGCAGAGTATAACCATTAGTGGTACCTACACCGCAATCAGGCCAGCAATGCCAACGCATAACAATACAAATAGCAGTAGCCACACAACCTGATGGCGCACGACCGGCCTGGTACACAGGAGAAAGACGGTTATAAGGCTCTCCCTGGTTCCACTTTGCAGTCTCGTAGAGCAACTCCTCAAGGTCGTTATCCGAGTCATCAAAGATGATATTACCGTTAATAGGAGGGAGGTTTGCAGCACGGGTAGTCTCAATCTGCTCACACCATGTAGAGAGCATCCAGCGTGTTGCATCGGCCATATCATTGACATCAAAAGCGCCCTCAGTAGAATATGCGATGACAGGACGTACTGAATCATCACCCGAGATAATCACAAAGCCCTGATCATCGGCCATGTTGTAGATATACATCAAAGCCTCATCTGCATCAACGACAGCGCCACGTGTAGTAGCAACTTTTATATCATGACCAGCCCACTCGAGGTCCAACTTAACACTGGCACCACGTGTAACTTTCTTTGCAAGGAACTGTGTCGCAAGCTCGCGAGCTCGTTTCTCACCAATAGGTGCCGCCGACAATACGATACTAACGAAAAGCAGCGGAATAAATAATAACTTTTTCATCTTTAATTATTATAATTAAAAGTTAGAAAAATCAACTCTTGAAACACCGGTACAGTGGCCCAATGTAAAGATGTTGGCATCACTTACCTGAACTGATATGGTGTGCGATGGCTTACCGTCGGTATAGACGTGGTCGATAAGCTCTTCCTCAAGATCAGTTGGCAACATCTCAGCCTTGCCATCATCCCAATTTACACTACCGGCAGTAGGAACACCCTCGGCAAACAATACTCGTGGGAAGGCTACCCTATCACCTGAATGGTAAATGTAGATGTACTTATCCTCATCCGATGGATCCACGTTCAACACATCCATAGGGTGAATGGTGTTTTTGTAGAAACCAATCTGGTTGGCACGATACTTCGAGAAGAGTGTACCATCAGTAAACTCAACAACGATTGAGAAACCCTTCGCCAGATTCACAGGAGGCAACACAATGTAGAAATCCTCAGGAGTATCTGACAACTGAACACCCTCACCACAATCAAGGGTAATTGTTTTAGAGTTACTTGCATCGTCAGAGTGAAGGTTTGCAGAATTGTTATCAGAATTGATGAACAAACGACCAGCCAAGAACTCCTTGCTGTTACCCAATAGCTGAATCTTTTTTACCACTTTCTGACCTACCAAGCTCAAACGGAGATATGACGAGATATTCTTAAACATATAAGCGTTACCGTCACTGCTGGTACCAAGCATTATATTTGCACCTGGAGAGTAAGAACCCTTTACATACTTCTGCTCTGCTGGAAGGTTTACAATAACCTCAGACTTGATTGCAGTAGTAGCATCATAATCCAAGTTACCGTGAGCAGGATAAACTGCAAGGTACTTTGTAAACTTCTCTACGTTAGGATCATATGACTCAACATTTGAGAATGAACCCGTGCGGTCACCTGTCTTACCATCGAATGACCACTGCGAATATATGCCAGGACCCATAACGGTAATCTCATCACCCTCGTTCCATACGGTCTGGAGTTCGGTGTTAAGCTGAACACGAGTCTCAAGGTCACCAATAGATGCGTAAATCTTATTCTGTGCTACTTCAGGAGTCTTATCAACTGCTGAATTATCCTTGCTACATGAAGCAAAGAATACAGATATCATTAACGATAATATATAAATCTTCTTCATGGCTACCACTTAATTAAAGGATTAACAACAGGATCTTCCATACGGTGTGATGACTCTTGAACAACAGTCAGCTCATACTTGCTGACACCACCCTTGTACTCACACAGGATGTTGATAACAGCTGTACGCTCGTCAATAGTCTTATTCTGCCCAAGCTTAATCTTCATGCGAGTGTTGTTTCGTGGACTCTGAGCAGTAGTCTCACCACAAGTAAGCCACTTAGCCTCGGGATCAAGCTCCACACGCCATGTAAACGATTGGTTTGAAAGCTTAATGTCGAAGTTGTATTCTTCTTCAGCTGATGACAACTTAAGTCTACCTGCGCCAGACTTCTCCAAATCGGGGTATGCAAAACTTGATATCTGCAGCGCGTCTTTTGGCATTGAACCTTTAGACTGCTCTACGGTTACCATCTGTGACTCCTCGCCTGTAACAGCCTTAACCAATACTTCAGCGGTACGCTTTGCAGCGTAGTTACGCTCGGCCTTAAGCACAAGGTTCTTCTCATCCTGAGTAGCAGTCAGCCAATCTGCAGAAGATGTGGCAGTCCATTCAGGACCTGCAATTTCTATCTGACGGCTACCGCCACTTGAGGTGAAGGTTACCTTCTGGCCATCTAATTTGACAACCAAAGGGCCAACATCTGAGCCGCCCCCCGAGCAACTCCACATTACCACAGCAGACAATGCCGCTGCAAGTGTTGATAATAGATGTTTCATCGTCTTTTAATATGTTTTTAGGTTTCTAAATTATTATTCTGAACGCAAAAATAACAAAAAATTTCCTTACAAAGCAAGAATTTTATTCAATAAATTTCAAACAACCTCAAAAAAAATGTTTTTTATGGTCAGTAAAGAAAAAAAGCTCTGTGTTTTTGTAGAATTTGGCTCTAATATAGAACAGCGAAAACTAAAGAACTATCTTCACCTCATAAAGCGCGCTTCCTCGCGAGAATGAGAAAGTGTATTTGTCTGACTCATAGATGGACATATCGACAGCTGAAATGATAATATTTAAGATATTTTGCAACATACTTAAACAACAAAATGAGCCGTCTCACAGAGGAGACGACTCACTACTTTGTCGTACTAAAGATAGTTCTACTGCACGTTATTCCAGTTATCGGTACGGAATGGAGGCACAGGAATACCCAATACATTTGTCAGGTCGCAAGGCGTAAAGTTGCGGAAAGCATAGCGCACAGCAACAGGCTCCTTAACCTTAGGACTTGACACGCGCACCTCACGATGACCACTAACGTAGGCATGAGCTGGGTGGAACACCTTATCGGCTCCGGCAATCTCAAAACCAACAACGCTCTTGCTATATCCTGGCTGGAGACCTACGCCCACATTCTTCAGTCTTACAATCATTGCGTCCTTATCCACGCGGCATGACTCGTAAGTTGGTGCAACAACATCAACACCGCCCTGACCATACAAATCACGCATAGCAAAAGCCGCCAGACGCTCGCCTACCTCATTCTTCTTGGTGGGGTGGATGCAGTGTTCCTCGCCCGTGTCGGTTGTAGCAGCCATAGCACAGTTTGGAATGGAAGCCAACGCACGCAACTGACACTCAACAAACAAAGGATAAGAGATTGCGCGTGAGTTGCCATAGCTGTGGGGAGCAATCATAGTGAAGTAGAAAGGCATCTTGTTCTCGGTATCACCCCAATCCTCACGCCACTGCTTCACCATGCGTGCCTGCATCACATCGTAGTGGTCGATATCGCCCAGATTTGAGCAACCCTGATACCACAAGAAACCACGGGCATTGTATTTGCGGATAGGGGCTACCATTGCACAATAAAGCTCGGTAGGCTTGATTGAAGAGGCGTGGTGCTTGCGCTCAATCTGCTCCTTTGTAAGCACATCCTCCAGAGCCTTCATAGGCATCCATGACTCTATGCGGGTTCCACCCCAATTGGTCGTGATAACACCAATAGGGAAATCAACCTTACCCACAAGGTTATAAGCAAACAGGTATGCCACAGCCGACATCTCGGCCACACTCTTTGGTGAGGGACAAAGCCACTCGCCACCCTCGCAATCCTCCTTGTCCACCTTGTAAGAGCGACCACGCTTAACGGTAAACATACGTATCTTGTCGGCGTACTTGGCAGCCGAGAAGATATACTCCTTGGCATTCTCCACAGGCTGGCGGTCCCAACCTTGAATAGGCATCTGCATATTACTCTGACCGGAACATACCCACACATCGCCTATCATCACATTCTCAAGCGTCAAGGCCTCACCATCGGAAATGGTGATGGTGTACTTATTAAACGACCCGGCAGGCGTTGCCACCTTCACCGCCCAATTACCTGCATCATCAGCCTTGGTCTGCACCTTCGACTTGCTCCATGAGACTGAAACCGCTACCTTGGCACCGGCATCTGCCTTACCCCACAGGTTTACATCAGCATTCTGCTGCAACACCATGTTGCTACCCAACACCTTGGGCAATACCACCTTAGCTGAAGCGCCAAAGGCAAGGGCAACAGCCACAATCATTAAAAACAGTTTTTTCATATTCTTATAATTTTTAGGTTATTTAACATCGTTCCATCTGTCTGTACGGAATGGTATGGCGGGCACCCCATACAGATTCTTCAGATTCACCTCACCACACACATTGTGGAAGGCATAACGCACGGCAACAGGTTGCTTCACATCCTTACACCACACAGTCACCACACTACCCCACACTCTCGCCTCGGCAGGGTGGAATTTTCTATCCTCCCCGGCAAGCTCAAAGCCCTTGACAGGGACGTTGCTCCATGGAGCCAAGCCCTGAGGTGCATTCTTCATCTTCACCAGCACCTTGCCATCCTCCTTCACTTCGTGCGACTCATACTGCGGGGCCTTGGCTTCAAAACCCTTCGCCCCATATGTCTGCGCCAGAGCCAAAGCTGCCAGACGCTCGCCAATTTCAAATTTCTTGGGAGGGTGCAGACATGTGGCATCTCCAAGGTCAGTAGTTGCCGCCATGCCACTGTTGGGGATAATATTCATAGCTCGCTCCTGACACTCCACAAACAATGGCAGAGTGGTATCAGTGTATGAATTACAATAGAAGTATGACGGTATCATCACATAATAGAACGGCATCTGCGCATCACTATCACCCCAATCCTCACGCCACTGCTTTGCCATGCGAGCCAGCATGATGTCGTAATGGTCAATATCGCCCAGATAATCAAGACTCTGGTAACCCAGGTTAGCCTCACACTGATACCAAAGGAATCCCTTTGCTTTGAAATCACGTATGGGGGCTATCATGCCGCAATAAAGTTCCGAGGGAGTCAGGGGATGCAACGTATGCTTATGCTTAATCTGCTCCTCAGTGGCAATCTCGCGCAAGGCATCCAGCGGCATCCACGTCTCAACGCGAGAGCCACCCCAGCCGGCAGTGATAATGCCTATGGGATAGTCAAGGTGATGCGAGAGCTCATGAGCAAAGAAATATGCCACAGCCGAGGTCTCCGCCACGCTCTGCGGCGCAGCCTCACGCCACTCACCCACACAATCATCCAACTCCTTGTCATAGGAGCGAGCTTTCTGTACGGTGAACATTCTTATCTTGTCCTTCATGGCTCCGGCACGGCGAATGAAGGTCATGGAGTTCTCTATAGGCTGGTGCATATAACCCTTCACCGGCATCTCCATATTACTCTGCCCGACACACACCCACACATCGCCAAACATCACATTCTCGAGTCTTAACTCCTCGCCATCCGATATGGTGATGGTATGCTTGGAATACGAGCCCGCAGGTGTTGCCACCTTCACCGACCAATTACCCTTGTCGTCCGCCTTCGTCTTAATCTTTCCCTTCGCCCACGACACCACAACGGTAACACTCCTGTCTGCTTCACTCTTGCCCCACAAACGCACCTCGGCATTCTGTTGCATAACCATGTTACTACCCAATATCTTGGGTAAAACAATGGTAGCCGATGCGCTCCACATGAGGCACACGGCTACCAATGACATTATAAATTTCTTCATAAGTATAAACTTACTCCAACTTACGAGCGCCATCAGAGATTACTACGTCGTAAACCTTTGGCTCGTGACCATAAGCTGCATTGAACTTCTCCTTTGCAGTTGCAATGAAGTTGTCATAGAGGTCGGCCTTCACGAGGTTGATTGTACAACCGCCGAAGCCACCACCCATGATACGAGAACCTGTTACGCCACACTCCTTAGCGATAGTTGCCAGCAAGTCGAGCTCCTCGCAGCTAACCTCGTAATCCTTTGACATACCCCAGTGAGTCTCGTACATACGTGCGCCAACAGTCTCCAAATCGCCAGCCTCCAAAGCTGCACATACGTCAAGCACACGCTTCTCCTCGCCAATTACGTAGCGAGCGCGCATGTAATCCTCCTCGGAAATCTCACCCTTGATAGCATCCAACTGCTCCATAGAGGCACCACGCAAAGTCTCCTGACCGAGCTTGGCAGCAACTCGCTCGCAAGACTCACGACGCTTGTTGTATGGTGAGCCCACCAACTCATGCTTCACAACTGAATCGAGCAGTACCAAGCGATAGCCATAAGCCTCGGGATCGAATGGGAAGTAAGCATACTCTGAAGAGAGGCAATCCAAACGCATCAGGTTGCCCTTCTTGCCGTGTACTGATGCAAACTGGTCCATGATACCACACTTAACACCGCAGTAGTTGTGCTCGGTAGATTGACCGATGCGAGCCAACTCGAACTTATCAATCTTATCCTCGTTGTAGATGTGGTTCAACGCAAAAGCGAATGTTGATTCCAGAGCTGCTGAAGATGAAAGACCAGCACCCAGAGGCACATCACCACCAAAAGCTGTATCAAAGCCCTCAACCTTGCCACCACGCTTCAAAATCTCGCGTGCAACGCCGAAGATGTAGCAAGCCCATGACTGTGCAGGCTTATCCTCCTCGTTAAGACCAAACTCTGCATAATCCTGCAAATCAACAGAATAAGCACGAATCTTATCTGTGCCATTAGGCTTAATCTCTGCTACCATACCCTTATCGATAGCACCTGGGAATACGAAACCACCATTGTAGTCAGTATGCTCACCGATAAGGTTGATACGACCTGGAGATGTGTAAAGTTCACCTGTAGTACCGAACTTCTCGGCAAATTTCTCTCTAATTAACTGAATGTCCATAATTTTAAGTTTTAAGTATTTGTTATTAAAGTTTTACGTTGATTGTCTTTCCTTGTTTGATTGTAAAGATTTGCTGCTTACCGCCCTTGTCATTCACCTCAACACGCAGTTTGTCACCGCCCACGCGCTTCACCTCGATGTTAAAATTACCACCAAAAGCACGCACGTTCTTAAGCGACGCATAATCCCATGTAGAGGGGATTTCGGGTTTAAGCTCAAAGCTACGCATGCCCGTAGGTCGAATGCCGAACATACCCTCGGTAATGATGCGGCAGTAGAGTCCGCTCTCGGCAGAGAGATGACGCTGACTGCCCTCGGGCCACGCCTCAATAGGATAAGGTACATGGTCGCCAAGCAAACGACGGGTTGAGTAGTACGACAACTGCTCGGTAATAAAATTTGCATGGCCTGCGGCATAGGCTCCCCTGAAGGCATAGAGCGTAGAGCGGTCCCAGAAGGTCTTGCTGCCCTGCGCAGTAAGGAGGCCATCCTTGGTGTAGAGATCCGACTTGAACATCGCATCAATTGTAGCATCGGCCCTATCGTAGATACCCACACACAGAGGCATGCAAATCCATGAACGCAGGATATCGTTACCCTCATAGTAGCGATACGTCTCATAACCCTGCACGGTAGCTCCGAAATGCGACTCAATAGCGGCACGCATGAGCTTTGCGCGCTTCTGATAGTCAGCAACGAGCTTTGGACTCTTGCCAAGTTCCTTACCCAGATATGCTGCCGAAATCAGGGCATCATAATAGAGTGTAGATGTGCATAGGTTGGCATCTCCTGCGGGGAAACGACCCTCCAGCTCGTCACGGTCCGACTTCACAACCCCCTTGTCATTGATCTGACGACGGCAATACTCGAGGCACCACTCAATAAGTGGCCACAGCTGCTCTGCCTCGGCCCTATCGGCACGAGTCAAGGCGTAACGTGATGCTCCATATGCAATCATGGCTCCATCGCCACGGTCGCCTGCGCCATTCCAAATATCATCGCCCTCGGCAATGATTGAACTTGGGATAGGACGCCACTCATCATTCATGAAGCGGGCAAAATGGAGGTATGAGTTCAGTGCCGACTCATTACCCACCTGATAACCTGTGAATGGGAAGAATGGATTGACATACTCGGCCTGGTCGTTTGCCCAAATTGCGGCATAGTAACTCTCGCCACCAGGAGCATGCATATATCCACCCTTTGTCTTGCAGATGCTCTCGCTGGCACGAATCTTGGCGAAGCGGAACTCGGTATCTATAACATCGTCGGGAGTATCAAGCACAAGGTTGCTATCCATAACCTCGAGGAACGCCTGACGCTGGGCATAGAGCTGCTTTACGTCAAGCTCGGCAGCACTTGCCTGTCCCATCTCAAGGCCCTCAATCATAAGGTCGAACTCAACCTTCTCGCCCGGCTTGAGATAATAGACTCCACCACCCTTTGTGGTCGAAAGAATACGGTATGAACCCTTCACACCCTTCTTGGGATCGGTCAGAATCTCCTGCTCAAGTTTTGGAATCTGCAAGATGTAATCCACAGTACCGTTGTTGCGAAGCACATAATGCTCACACATCATAGCCTGCTCCATGGTGGGGAAAATCTGTCTATCAACCTCCAAGCCATAGGCTCCGCCATGATGATCCTCAACGACACGCATACCACCATTAATCTCCACAAAACGAGTGGTAAACTTAAGGTGGTTGTTGTTATTGATACGCAACTGCGCCACAACATCCAGTGCCTGACGAATCATCAAGCTTGCGTGCGTATTGTTTGGCACGCGACGCAACATGGGAAACACCAACGAGCGGTCGAGTGTAAACTTCTGCTCCTCATCAATGCCCCAATAGAGTACCGTAGCCATCATCTTGCCACTCATCTCAATATGGTCAGAGTGGGGATAACGCCCCTGGGTGACCTCCATGCGTATGGTCTTTCCGTCAGGCTGGATAGTCCAGCGATTTTGAGCCATTGCCGTGCAACACAGAAGTGTTGCAACAGCAATAGCCAACAATCTTTTAATCATATGAATTATTTAGTGTAGAACTTATAAACACAAGTCTGAGTGTACTCCTCACTTGGGTTCAAAACGATAGATGGGAAGTTGTCGTGGTTAGGTGCATCAGGATACTTCTGAGTCTCCAGAGCAACAGACTCACGGAATGCCAATGGCTTGCCATACTTACCGTTGTAAGTGCCATCAAAGAAGTTACCGCTATAGAACTGGATGGCAACCTGATCGGTAGCAACGTCCATGCAACGACCCGAAGTTGGATCGTAGAGTGTGGCAACAGTCTCAACCTGACCATTATCCTCGCGCTCCAGCACCCAGTTCATATCGTAACCCTTACCATTGATAAGCTGCTCGTTATCAGCCTCAATACGGTCACCAATGGCTGTTGGCTGACGGAAATCAAATGGAGTGCCCTCAACTGGAAGAATCTCACCTGTTGGAATCAATGCAGCATCGGTTGGGGTGATGCGGTCAGCCTTCAAAGTAAGAACGTGGTCAAGGATTGTACCACCTGCCTCGCCCTTGAGATTGAAGAATGAGTGGTGAGAAAGGTTACATACGGTTGGAGCATCGGTGTTAGCAGAATAGGTAACAACGAACTCATTGTCAGCTGTCAAAGCATACTTCATGGTGATATCAAGGTTACCAGGGAAACCATCCATGCCATCGGGTACTACAAGGTGCAGAGTGATAGACTCTGGTTTAACCTCCATAACATCCCAAACGAGCATATCGATACCCTTCAAGCCACCATGCAATGTGTGACCGTTGTTGTTGAGTGGAGTGTTGTACTCCTTGCCCTCCAAAGTGAACTTACCATAACCGATACGGTTAGCTACACGACCTACGGGAGCGCCCAAGAAACGCTCGCCTGTGTTGTTGATGTAACGGTCCAAAGACTCATAACCCAACACGATATCAGCCTTCTTACCCTCACGGTCAGGAGCCCACAATGATACTACACGACCACCGAAGTTAGTCACCTGCATAGTCAAATCACCGTTGCACAAAGTGTAAAGATCAACCTTCTTACCCTCAACCTCCTGCTGGAAGTTCTCGGCCTTAATCAACTCTACTCCACAGCAACCATCGCACTGCTTCTTTCCGCAGCAGCTTGCCAACATGGCAACAACTGCCAACGCACATAAAATCTTCTTCATTGTTCTAATATTTTTAGTTTTAATTATTTCTCCTCGGCCGCAGGAATCTCCATCTGGAAAATCTTGCGAATACGCTCCATGTCATACTTTTCTGAACGGTCGTAGTAGTAGATACCGTTCTGCTCCTGCTCAACATCGGTGAGCTGAGTATAGCACCAGCCCCACATATTTGCGTTGAGTGACATCAAACCACGAACCTGGCCCTCCAAACGCTTGTAGAACTCCTCCTTGGTCTGAGGTGAGCTACCATAACCCCAAGCACCATCCTTAGCTGGATTAGCCTCCAGACACTTGATACCACCGAACTCGTCGAGAATGTATGGGATAGAGCCATCGTAGCGTGGGAATACGAATGGATCGTTCAATACTGGGCGGTTGAAACCTACATTACCACGATGACGTGCCTGAACAGATGGGCCACGAACAAACATCTTGCCACCATCGTAGATGATATCCTTCAGACGCTGTGGATCCTGCTCGTAGTGGTGCTCGGTCCAAATGTCTGTAAGAATCTGAATACCACCAGAAACGGTGTTTACAGGACGTGATGGATCGAGTTGCTTTGTCAAGGTGTAAACATCGTTCACAAAGCGTGGGAACTGAGTCTCATCTGGCCAGAACTCCTCGTTGAATGGGGTCCATGTTACAATTGATGGGTGGTTCATATCACGCACAACCAAATTGCGCCACTCGGTGATGAAGTTACGCGCTGCCTCAACGGCATTTGCATCCAAGCCCCAGCTTGGAGCCTCACCCCATGTAAGGTAACCGAGCTTGTCGGCCCAATAATAGAAACGCTCCTCAAACACCTTCTGGTGCAAACGTGCGCCATTGAAACCTGCTGCCAACGAAAGCTCAATATCCTTCTTCAGCGCAGCATCGGATGGAGCAGTCCAGATACCATCAGGATAGAAACCCTGGTCAAGTACCAAACGCTGGAAATAAGGTTCGTTGTTGAGATACACCTTATTACCTTCGGTGTGAATCTTACGCATACCAAAGTATGACGACACCTTATCAACAACCTGACCCTCTGCATCCTTCAAGATAAACTCCACATCGTAGAGGAATGGTGACTCTGGGCTCCACAACTTCGCCTTCTTGATAGGGAGTGTCACGATTGAACCCGAAGCCACCTTGCCACTCTGCGTAGCAACCACCTTCGAGCCATCCTTGACGTTGATTGTAAGTGTGTTAGCCGCAGCTGTACGACGCATGGTGAACTCCATACTCACTGTGCTGCGGTCGATGTCGGTAATATACTTTACACGAGAGATTGCAGCAGGAGCAACAGCCTCCATCCATACAGTCTGCCAGATACCCGTAGTACGTGTGTACATACACTCGAATGGGCCATGACGCAACGACTGCTTACCGGCAGGCTGCATGCGTGAACGAAGGTCGCTCTTGGCATTAACTACAAGTGAGTGGGTGCTACCAGCCTTTACGAACTTGGTAATGTCCACGGTGAATGAATCTGATCCTCCGAAGTGGCGATCGACAAATTTACCGTCCACATATATCTCCGACTCGTAATATACAGCTCCGAACTGAAGCAGGACATCCTTGCCTGCCCACTCAGCGGGGATTGTGATGTTGCGCTGATACCAGATGCAAGGGATGAACTCCTTATGCTCAACACCCGAAAGTTTGCTCTCAGGTGCAAAAGGCACAATAATCTTATCCTGGAAACCCTTGCTGTTTCTTAAGCCTCGCTCCCAACCTGTCTTTACAGGGTCCAACGTATAAGTCCACTCACCATTCAGGTTTTGCCACGTCTCACGCTCGAACTGCGGACGAGGATACTCTGCACGTGGCACCTGCGCCATAGCTGCGACACCCACAAAGAGAGCCACCAATGCTAATACCAATCTCTTCATAATATACTTTAATATAATAAAGGTCTGTGCGGCATACGCCGACACAGACCCATAATTATTCATTTATTTTACTGCTCGTAACCCTCAGCCTTCATCTGGAAGATCTCGAACAAACGCTTTGAATCAAACTTCTCCTTACGGTTGTAGTAGTAAACACCGTTCTGCTCCTGCTCAACGTCAGTGAGCTGTGTATAACAGAAACCGCAAATCTTGTCGGCGTGGTCAATGATACCCTTAACCTGGCTCTCCAAACGCTTGTAGAAGTCCTCGCGTGTAGGAGCAGCACCTCCATAACCCCATGAGTCACCGCCTGGAGTTGTCTCGGCACACTTGATACCACCAAACTCATCCAGCAAGTAAGGTACTGTACCATCGTAAACCTCAAGATTGATTGAACGACCGCAACGCTCCTGTGATGGGCCCTGTGGCTGATACCAGTGACCGTCCTTATAAAGGATGTCGTGCAAACGCTTGCCATCCTGCTCGTAGCAGTGAGCTGTGCAGAAATCAGATACTACATACATACCACCTGATACTGTGTTGCAAGGACGTGATGGATCGAGCTGACGTGTTACATTGTAAAGGTCATTGTAGAAACGGCCTGCCTCGTAACCTGGAGCACCCCACTCCTCGTTAAGTGGAGTCCATGCTACCAATGCTGGGTGGTTACGATCGCGAACGATGATGTTTGACCACTCAGAAATGAAGTTACGACCTGCTGTTACAGAGTTACTGTTCTTGTCCCATGAAGGCATCTCACCCCATACAAGGTAACCAAGCTTATCAGCCCAGTAGTAGAAACGCTCCTCAAACACCTTCTGGTGCAGACGTGCGCCGTTGAAACCAACAGCCTTAGACATCTCGATATCGTGCTTCAAAGCCTCATCCGATGGAGCTGTCCATACGCCATCAGGATAGAAACCCTGATCCAAAACCAAACGCTGGTAGTAAGGCTTGTTGTTGAGATAAATCTTGTTACCTGCAACATGAATCTTACGCATACCTACATAAGCATCTACCTTATCAACTACATTACCTTCAGCATCCAGCACCTCGTAAACTACGTCATAGAGGAATGGATTCTCTGGGCTCCAAAGCTTCGCCTTCTTGATAGGCACAACAACTGGAAGACCCTGTGATGCTACGAAGTTACCCTTAGCAACAACCTTAGCACCATCCTTAACTGTGATAGCAAAACGGTTGCCTGATGGAGTTGTGTAGAATGTAGGAGTTACAACCAACTGACCGTTGTCGATGTCGGTGTAAACCTGAACACGCTCCAAACCTGACTTAGCAACAGCCTCCATCCATACAGTCTGCCAAATACCTGTTGTACGAGTATAAGAGCAACCCTGTGAATAGTAGTTTGTACACTGCTTACCTCCTGGCTGGTTACCGCTGCGAATATCGCTCTCGGCATGTACTACCAAGCTGTGCTCCTTACCGTCAGCAACCCACTTGGTAATGTCGAATGAGAACGAATCAGAACCGCCATAGTGACGACCTACAAACTGACCATCGATGTAAACCTCTGAAGTGTAGTAAACTGCACCAAAGTTCAACTTAACATTCTTACCTGCCCACTCGGCTGGAATCTGAATGGTACGCTGATACCATACACTGTTGATGAAGTCAATATAACCTACACCCGAGAGCTTTGACTCTGCTGCAAATGGGACTGTGATCTTACCATCAAAACCCTTGCTTGCATAGTAGTTACGATGAGTACCTGACTTTGAGAGGTCCAATGTGAATGTCCACTCGCCGTTCAAGTTTTTCCAATCAGCACGCTCAAACTGTGGGCGTGGATACTCTGCACGTGGCTGAGCAAATGACGCTACTGCGAAGAGTACCGCCAAAACTGTCAAAATTCTTGATTTCATAAATTGTTTTTATAATATTATAGGTTAATACTCGTACAAATATACTTTATTTTTATGAATGCGCAAAACCTTAAGCAACAAATATATTAAAACTTGTTATTTTCTTAACACTTAAACACTTTCACAAGCATTAGAAGAAAATATACTTCAGGATAAACAACAACGCCAAAACATACATCGTAGGCGTAATACGCTTGAAATTGCCACACAACATATTCAGCACCACATAGGTAATCATACCGAGCAGGATACCGTCAGAGATTGAGTATGCCAAAGGCATCATGACAATACATACGAATGCCGGAATAGCCTCTGCGTAGTCTGTCAATGGTATATTTTTCACAGGCTCAAGCATAAACAAACCCACGATAATCAGCACAGGAGCAGTTGCGGCTGGAGGAATCGACAAGAACAGTGGCGAGAAGAAGAGAGCCACCGCAAAGCAGCAAGCCACCACAAACGCCGTCAAGCCGGTACGGCCACCCTGTGCCACGCCCGACGCACTCTCGACATAAGTAGTTGTTGTTGAAGTACCAATGCAGGCTCCCACAGTGGTAGCAACAGCATCAGCCATAAAGGCCTCCTTAACGCGTGGAATCTTACCATCGGGAGTCAGCATATTGGCCTTAGTACACACACCCACAAGTGTTCCGATAGTGTCAAACATATCGATGAAAAGGAATGTAAAGACCACCACCAGCATATCAAGCGACATAATATGCTCCCACTCGAATTGACAGAATATTTCCGAAATCGAGTGAGGCGCAGATACAAGCCCTGTATAGTTGGTGATACCCATTGGAATACCGATAATGGTAGTAACCAAAATTCCGATAAGCAATGCGCCACGAACATTCTTAACCACCATAACGCCTGTAACTATCAAACCAATAAGAGCCAACAAAGGACTACCTGATGTAATACCTCCCAATGACACCAATGTGGCATCGTTGTTTGCGATGACACCGGCATTCTGCAAGCCAATGAAAGCGATAAACAAACCTATACCGGCACCAATGGCATTTTTCAGCGACGCCGGGATGGCATTCACTATGGCTTCACGTAAATTAGTGAGAGTCAGCAGAATGAATATCAAACCCTCAATAAGCACCGCAGTAAGCGCAAACTGCCATGAGTAACCCATACCCATACATACGGTATAGACAAAGAACGCATTAAGACCCATACCCGGAGCCAGACCAAAAGGCAACTTTGCCCACATAGCCATAACCAATGTACCTACGATAGCAGCCAATGCCGTAGAGGTAAAGACCGCCCCTGCACTCATACCATCAAGTTGTGCAAACATACCCGGATTCACAGCCAGGATGTAGGACATAGTCAAAAATGTTGTCACACCAGCCAATATCTCGGTACGAATGGTGGTCTTTGCGGGATCAAACCCAAAAAGTTTTTTAAGCATATCAATTTGATTTTAGAATTTGCATTAGAATGTCCACTTTGCAGCTACCGTAGGGATAACATACAAACCCTTGGCAACGAAGTTATTCGACACCTCAACCTCGGTACCAACACTAAAATTGATTTTATCCCAGCCACGTATCTTGTTGAGATTTACCCAGAACTGAGGCTCAGAGAGCAAAATGCACGAAGTGCCCTGCCAAGCACGATGCTCGCGCCAGAAATCTATAAAGCCAGAGAATGTACACCAGCCACCTGCGAAGTTAATACCCCACACACCTGTGATTTGGAAATTGTGTGTTGCCAACTCTCCTTCGGCATTGCGTGTGTGAGGGATGTATTTATACATCGCAGATAGCGACCATGTCTTACTAAAGTCTTTAGAGTGACCCGAGTAGGTCAAACCCGCTAACCAGCTGTCGTTAAACGTGCCTACGGCTTGACTACCACCGCCATTATACTCGGCATGTACCGACAACCAATTCCAATCACTCTCCTGCCAAAAGCAGAACTCTCGGGCAAGTTCCCAATAAGAACCCTTTACACCCGTAGAATAATCGAAGTCGATAAAGAAGAACGTACTACCGAATGAGTCGGGACGAAACATCTCGACAGTAGTTGTGAGAGATGGGCGACCATAAGAGCCGTCTGTCTTTTTCAGTTCATCGTAAATACCGTGTCCGAAATCGTAATGCAACTGGATATTCTGTGCCATTGCAACACATCCTGCCATTGCAAAAAAGACCAAAGTGAAAAGTTTCTTCATAGTACAACGTATTTATTGTTAATAACAAGCCTCTTTACACTACAAAGATAACATTTTACATCAAAACTACAACTATTTACGAATTAAATTACATACCTAACAAATTATTTCTTCCCCAATTACACGATTACACAGACCAACTCTCGGCACACATAAAAAAGGACAGGGCAATAAAAAAGGACAGGGCTAACCCGTAGCCCCGTCCACTCTCAACTATTACAATTATCTCTATCGCTAAAGATTCTTTTTTCTGATAGCCTCCAACATATCATCAGTCATAGATGATAAATCCCACTGAGGCTTCCAACCCCACTCCTCACGCGCGCAAGTATCATCAAGGCTGTTTGGCCAACCTTCGGCAATACCCTGCTTTACGGGGTCGATACGATAAGTCATCTTGAAATCGGGAATACGCTTGCGAATCTCGTTGTAGATGATATCGGGAGTAAAACTCATTGATGCGATGTTGAAACTGTTGCGGTGGCGCAACTTGCTTGGATCAGCCTCCATAAGCTCAACCATAGCACGCAAAGCATCAGGCATATACATCATATCCATATATACGTCACGCACAGGACAGACAAAAGTCTCGCCCTTCACAGCGGCGTAGTAAATCTCGACAGCATAATCAGTGGTACCACCACCAGGCAGAGTCACATTTGAAATAATACCTGGGAAACGTACCGAACGTGTATCCACGCCATAACGTGAATGATAGTAGTTTGACAACAACTCTCCCGTAACCTTGCACACACCATACATGGTATCAGGCTGCATGGCAACATCCTGTGGAGTATTGTCACGAGGGAAATCACCACCGAAAGCACCGATTGAAGAAGGAGTAAAGACAGCACAATTGTACTCACGCGCAATCTCCAAGGAGTTGTTCAGCGCGCCCATGTTGATATTCCATGCGAGTTGAGGATTCTTCTCACCCGTAGCCGACAACAAGGCCACCAGATTGAAGATTGTATCAACGCCATTCTTATGAACTGTGTAAGCAAACTTGCTACGATTCAACACATCCAACTCTACAAACGGACCATCCTCCGCCAAACGAGCATTAGGACGCAAATCAGCAGCAATTACATTTGAGCCACCGTAAATACCACGCAGATAAGTCACCAACTCAGAACCAATCTGACCGCCCGCGCCTACAATAAGTATCTTCTTCATAGTAGTTGTTCAATATTCTTTCTGCAAAGATAGTGTTTTTTATTATAATTTATCATCTAAAAACACTTTTTTCACATAATTATGCAAGAAAAAGGTCTCTCTGACTAAAAATACATCAATCAACCTTTATATAAAATTGGAAAAATCATTTACTGAAAACAAATTTTACTATAACTTTGTAGAGAATTATTAACACCTATTTTAATTTAGCAAACTATGACATACGCAATTATTTCAACCGAGAAGGGCGACATGAAGGCCGAACTTTACACCGAGCAGACCCCTATCGCCGCACAGAATTTCATCAAATTGGCACAGAGCCGTTTTTACGATGGTCTCACATTCCACCGAGTGATTCCAAACTTTGTGATTCAGGGTGGTTGCCCCATTGGCAATGGCGCAGGGGGTCCGGGCTACACCATCAAGTGCGAGACTTCGGCAGAGCGTCAGTATCACGACCGAGGTGTGATGTCGATGGCTCACCGAGGCAAGGACACGGGAGGTTCGCAGTTCTTCATCTGCCACAACCGCCAGAACACACAACACCTGGATGGCGTACACACATGCTTTGGCAAGGTGGTGGAGGGTCTTGAGGTGATTGACGATATCCGCCCAGGCGACCTCATCCTGTCGGTAACAATCGTTGAAGAATAGCCTCAACCGCATGAAAAGAGTATCCACGACACTCCTTTTTACGCTCGCCGCATGTTTCTGCTGGGCCATATGTCCGCAGGACTCAATTCTTATTGCCAACGCCAAGTGGCAGACCGAATACTACCTAAAGAGTGGCATAACACACCGCCGCGCGCAAATTAAAGGGTTGTACGGCAGCATTCAATCCATAAACATTGTGGAGGTATGTCACTCAGGTAAGCACACCTATGGCATTGCAGGAGGTAATGGCATGCGCAGGACAAGCCGGCAGGCTCTTGACCACAATGCCATAGCGGCAATCAACGGAACATACTACAACATGCGCACTGGCAGTTCAGTCTGTTTCTTCAAGATTAACGACAAGGTGATAGATTCAACCTCAATGAGTGAGTTTCGTGGAAGGGTGAACGGTGCCGTGCGGGTTCGCAACCGTAAGTTGCAGATTCTTCAGTGGAGCCCTGAAATAGAGCAACACTATCGTGGTCGGCGAGGCACAGTGCTGGCATCGGGGCCACTGCTCCTAAAGGATGGTAAGCCGTGCGACTGGAGCGCATTTGGCAGAGATTTCATTCAGAGTCGCCACCCTCGCAGCGCGATACTTCTAACACGCCGCGGCGATGTGGTGCTGCTCACCGTGGACGGTCGCTCGAAAGGCAATGCCGACGGCATGAGCATACCCGAATTGGCATATCTTGCGCAACAGCTTGGTGCGGTTGAAGCAATAAATCTCGATGGGGGCGGTTCAACAACACTGTGGACCCGTGATGGAGGCGTACTGAACTACCCGAGCGACAACCGCCGCTTTGACCACAATGGAGAACGCAAAGTCTCAAATATTGTTTATGTAAAATAGAAATTTATTGTAAATTTATATTGACATACAACATAAATTAAAAATTTATTGTATATTTGCAGAGTATATACCTTAAACTTAATTTAATGATATTATGAGTTCAAAACTTTCACGTTTAGATTTTCTGCGCATGTCTGCGCTGGGAGCTTCTTCGCTCATTCTGCCTTCAGCTGTATCGGCTGCTACGGCTCCTGCAAAAGCGAAGAAAAACGACAAGAATGACTTTATCAACATTGGTTTCATCGGTTTGGGACTACAAGGTATTCTCCTGAAGAATGGTTTCATTACAAATCCCGATGTACGCATTGTGGCTGGTTGCGACGTTTACGATATCAAGCGTAACCGTTTCGAGCAGCATGTTAACAATTACTATGCTGAGAACGGCATCAAACTCAAGGTGGATATGTATACCCATTTCGAGGATTTGCTCGCTCGCGAGGATATTGACGCTGTGGTTATCGCTACACCTGACCACCAGCACGCACGCATCGCCATTGCGGCTTGTAAGGCGAAGAAGGATATCTATCTTGATAAGCCTTTGACATTCACCGTGTATGAGGGTCAGCGTCTGATTGAGGCTGTGAGAGCC
>JAFOHD010000024.1 GCA_017421945.1 Alistipes sp.
AAGTTACGCTTCTGCTTCTTAGTCTTTTTTGTCAGGATGTGACTGTGATAAGCGTGCTTACGCTTAATCTTACCTGTGCCGGTGAAAGTAAAACGTTTCTTTGCAGCGGCATTTGTTTTCATTTTTGGCATTTTCTCAAAAGTTAAATTAGTTAAACATAGCGCGCAAAGATACACTTTTTTTCTCAAATACCACACATTCTTCAAATAATTTTACACCCAAAGTCCCCAAAACAAAGAAAATCCGCCCCAAGCATTTGGAGCGGATGTTTTTTTTATTGAGAGAACTATCGGCCTATGGGATAAGGTTGATAGTATAGGTTTGTGTATGGTCGCCACACTTGTAAGTCAGTGGTACCGCCACAAGGTCGGTGGTGTTCAGACGCTCAATAAGCCAAGACTTGCCGTCATCATTCTTCGTCACCTTAATCTTGCTCTCATCGCTCGATGTTAGGGTGTATTCCGATGATGGAATTTGATATTCATTATAATTACCACTTGTCGCTACTTCTTTGTAATACTTAATGAATCTGAGTTTTGTAACATTTTGACTCCAATTAAATTGATTGCGCCTTGCTCCGATATCCTCGAAGAGGGTGTCTGATAACTGTCCAATACGTTCAAATAGTATACCACGATTCTGCATTATAATGCTAACGCTACCTATCTCCACATTATCAACATAGGCTGTCGCGTGAACAGTTTCATCTGCAACCCAATTGGTTGAGTGAGCATACGACAGAGTGATATTATTATCTTTTACCTCATACTTTACCTCTTCGCCGCTTACATCGGCTCTCGCACTCTTAATAGAGATACCCCACTCGATTACACTAAAATCAGCATCTGCGGGCTCGACCTTCATCTTCAAATCTTTTTTGAAGTCGATTACCTTTCCCTGCCAATAATTAAACTCATAAGGTGCTGTACCATCAAATGTGATGCTTGTAGGCTTTTTATCCACAACGGTAATGGTTGCCTCTCCCTTCACGCCGCTACCATCTTTGGCCGTGGCGGTAATGGTTGCAGTGCCCTTGCCAACGCCCGTAACCTCGGCAACATAGTTGATGCTTGTGGCTTTAACGGTTGCAACCGATGTGTCGCTACTGCTCCACTCAACCTCTTTGTTGTAGGCATCGCTCGGGCCTATTACTGCTACTAATTGCTTTGTCTCGCCCACCTCGATTGCTGATTTTTTAGGGAGAATATTAATTTCGGTAACCTTTACGGTCTCTTTAACAATAACAGTACATTCGCGTTCGAAGCCACCATCTTCACTCACGGCTTTAATTTTGCAAGTACCAGGCTTCAAGCCTTTAATGGTGTAATCGTCACCCTGAGGTATCTCTGTATTGGGCCCTTTGTATTCGACAGATAAGACTTCTGGGTCGCTTAAAGTGATAGTAACATTTCGGTTTGTTGCGTCGAGAGGCACAATAAATATGGTGATAAAATCCTCTTCTCCTTCATTGATTTGAGGTGGATAATTCATGAGAACCTTCTCTACCGCCACCTTCTCGGTAACAACCTTTACGGGGATAGTTGCTGTATGACTGCCATCAACGGTGGTAACGGTAAGCTCAGTTTCGCCTACGGCTACGCCCGTAACCACACCATCTGCAACGGTGGCTATAGCGGTGTTCTTAACAGCCCATTTAACCTTTTTGTTGGTGGCATTCTCTGGCTCGAGTGTGGCTTTTACGGTGGTGCTCTCGCCAACCTCCAAAGCAACCATTGTCTTGGCGAGCTTCACGCCCGTAGCATTGACTTTGGCCGGCTCATCATCTCCTCCACATGCGGTGCATAAAACAGCTACCGCAGCTAAAATTGATAGTAAGTAATTTTTCATAGTTGTAAAGTTTGAAATTAAATATTAGACAAAACACAACTGCCCCACATCCTACGATGTAAGATAAAAAAGTGGAAATATGTTGCTTGGATTACATAGTAAGTGCTCTATCTTGCTGAATATCAGCAAAATACCCCCCCCCCGAACAGATTGCAACGGAGGGCAGGGTATGTAAGGCGTTTAGTCACTTATTGCACAATTTTATACTTCAAAGGTACATTATTTTTTTTGGTTTCACAAAAATATCAGGCATAAAATCACAGCATCATATAGGTCATTCGCAATTTTGAGTTTTGATTTTCTGATATTATATGTAACTTTGTAGTATGATTAAAGCAGAAAACATACGCAAAAGTTTTGGCACGCTGGAGGTGCTGAAGGGTGTTTCACTCGAAGTAAAGCCAAGCGAGGTGGTGTCAATCGTGGGTCAGAGCGGCGCAGGAAAGACCACCCTGCTACAAATACTCGGCACGCTGTCGGCAATGGATAGCGGAGGGTTGAGCATAGATGGCGTGCAGGTGGGGACGCTCGGAGATAACGAGTTGTCGGACTTCCGCAACCGCAGGATAGGCTTCGTCTTTCAGTTCCACCACCTGTTGCCCGAGTTCACAGCCCTGGAGAATGTGATGATTCCCGCACTTATAGCGCAGCGAAGCCGCAGCGAAGCCGAGCAGGAGGCAAAACGTCTGCTTGAGATGATGAACCTCGGCGAGCGACTTGGCCACAAGCCCAGCGCACTTTCGGGAGGCGAGCAGCAACGCGTAGCCATTGCCCGTGCGCTGATAAACCACCCCGCCCTGCTTTTGGCCGACGAGCCCTCGGGCAACCTCGACTCCAGGAACCGCGAGGAGATTCACTCGCTCTTCTTCCGCATGCGCGAGGAGCTGGGACAGACCACGATAATCGTTACCCACGATGACGGCCTGGCATCAATGGCCGACCGCAAGATTACCATGCGTGACGGACTAATACTATAACCCATGCAACACGACGAACTACTTGAGCTGCTGGAGTTTCTGCACGACAAATACAATCGCGCAGAATTTATCGAGTCCGACCCCATAAGCGTTCCTCACCTCTTCACCGAGCGTCACGACATGGAGGTGGCGGGTCTGCTGGCCTCAACCATAGCTTGGGGCAACCGCAAGGCGATAGTAAAGAGCGCACGCCGCATGATGCTATACATGGACCATGCTCCCGCCGACTTTGTTCGTAATGCCTCGCCCGCAGAGCCGCAACATCTACAAAGCTATGTTCACCGCACATTCAACGGGCAGGACTTCATCGACTTCATACTCTGCATGCGCCACATCATTGAGGGCTGGGGCGGCATAGGCGAGTTCTTTGAGCAGAACTACACCCAAACACACAGTATCGCCGAGGTACTGTCACGCTTCCGCAGAGAGTTTTTCACCTGCAACCACAACCCCCATTGCGAAAAACATATCTCCTCGATAGACAAGGGCGCAGCCTGCAAACGCCTGAACATGTATCTGCGCTGGTTTGTGCGAGGGGATGAGCGAGGAGTGGACTTCGGCTTATGGCGCAAGATTCCCATGTCGACACTCTACCTGCCATTGGATGTTCACACCGGCAACATGGGGCGCGCATTGGGCCTGCTCAAGCGCAAGCAGAGCGACTGGAAAGCAACGGTGGAGATTACCGACTCGCTGCGCACATTTGACGCTGCCGACCCTGTGCGATACGACTTCTCGCTATTTGGAGCGGGTATTGATGGTTACTTAAAGTAAAGTTTTAGGTTATGCGAGGCAAAGGCTTTAGTTTCAAGCAATTTCACATAAACCATGACCGCTGCGCGATGAAGGTCGGCACCGACGGCACGCTGCTCGGAGCGTGGGCTGCACTACCTGCCTCGTGCGCTCGCATACTCGACATAGGCACAGGCTCGGGGCTTATTGCCATCATGGCTGCTCAACGCCACCCCACGGCACACATAACCGCCATAGATGTTGATGCCGACTGCATAGCACAAGCACGCGAGAACATCGAAGCCTGCCCCTGGAGCCATCGCATAGAGTTGCATCACACCCCATTGCAGGAGTTTAAGGCTGAACACAGGTTTGATGTCATCATATCCAACCCACCCTACTTTGTTGATTCACTGCTATCGCCCGACGGCAAGCGTTCAATGGCCAGGCACACATCCTCTCTACCATTTGAAGAACTTGTGGAAGGGGTTCTGCGGTTGCTATCCCCCGAGGGACACTTTTCGCTTATACTGCCTCCCGCGGAGTGTAAGCGGTTCCTATCGGAGGCTCGTGGCAGGTTGTTTGTAAGCCGCCGCACCGAGCTACACTCCACTCCCAAAAGCGGTGTAAGGCGCGTATTGACCGAATTTCAGGCCTTCCCGCCCGAGGACATTCCCGTAACCGACCATCTGGTAATTGAGGAGAACAACCCGACGGGTTATAGCGACAAATATCGAGCTTTGACAAAGGATTTTTACCTAAAATTTTGATTATCCACACAAATCAAGTATATTTGCTGAAACTACTGATAAAACATTTAGCAATGAAACGTTTAATATCTATTTTTGCACTGGCACTCATTACAGTCAGCCTGCACGCTCAGAACAATACCACATGCGCCGTAATCGGCACTCACTACAACGCTGATGGAGAGCTTGTTATATCCGACCCCAGCACCACACTTCAGGTGCAGATTACCGTGGTGAAGGAGCAGATTATCGTAGGCCCTTATGCCAAATATGCACAGCGATATCTGGACGTGCGCCCCTCGTTGGTCGAGCGTACCACCTATTCTGTTTCCAACGCTAAGATTAGTATTTTGGGTGAGGTGACAGAGCCAAAATACAACGATAAGAAGCACACCAAGGCTAACTCATATCTGGGTAGCGACACCGAATTTGCACGTGTATCGGCCGAGCGCATGTCATCATCGGTCATGAGCATTGAGGATGCTGCCGAGCAGGCTGCACAGACCATCTTCTCGATACGCCGTCACCGCATGGAACTTATCACAGGCGAGGCCGGCGAGAATGTATTTGGCGCCGGTTTGAAGGATGCACTCAAGACTCTGGATGAGAAGGAGCAGGAGTATTTAGAGCTCTTCCTGGGTAAGAAGATTACCACCACATCTACCCACACCTACACCATTCCATTGGCTTTGGAGACAACCGAGTATCCTTTGGCACGCATCAAGTCGCAGACAGGCTTGCAGCCCGCAACAGCTGCCGATGGAGATATTGTTAAGCTTGTCCTCGTGCCCTCTGCCACAACACCAAAACTCAACTACATCAACGAGGTGGAGGCATCCAGCAAGTTGGCAACAGCAGTCCGCATTGCCAACATGAGCACATGCTCGGTGATGGTTAAGGACAAAATCGTGGGTACAACCACATTACCTATCTTTGAGTTGGGTCGCACGGCATATATATTGACTCCCATAAAGAAGTAATTTTCAAACACCACAAGATAGGGGTTGCTAACCTTTTTGGTTGGGCAACCCTTTTATTATCATGAAAGACAACACATCAAGAATGATATCGCTGCTGGGCAAGATGCGCAAGCAGATGAATGGAGCTGTGGCTGACAGCATGTACTACTATGGCAAGGACTACGGACTGAACTACGGCGTGAGCCTACCCACCATACGGTCAATAGCCAAAGAGGAGGAGCGTGACCACGAGTTTGCACTCTACCTTATGCGCCAGCAGGTGCGTGAACTCAAACTTGCAGCCATGCACATTGCCGAGCCCGCGGCCATATCATCTGACGAAATATCTACATGGGAGGATGCACTCATCAACTCCGAACTCGCCGAGGAGTGCGCCTTTGCGTTGCTTGGTCATGCACCACAGTTAAAACCGATATTTCACAAGTGGTGTGAGAGCGAAAATATCTATGCCACTTATGCAGCATTGATGGCAATGGCACGCAATACGCCAACGACCAATGAGTTACAACTTCTTCCAGCCGTCCTGCAACGTCACCCCGACTGCCGCATCATAACACAAGGAGTGATTGCAATGCTTGACACTGCATACCATAACCCCACCCTACAACAAGATGTAAGACACATTTTGGAGAGCCTTGAACCTTCAGCGCAGAGCAGTTACATAACCGAGGAGATGGAGTGGCGCATGGAATTAATTCAGTAGAACTCAAGGCGTTCCTGATGGCGCAGCTCGCCTACAAGTTCCTGCACCGACATCAGCCCACTCTGCCGCCACAGCTGCCTGCCCTCACGAAAGAGTATAAGCGTAGGAACGGCATGAATCCTGAAATGGTCGGCCAGCGCAGAGTTCTCGGGGCGGTCAATATCAATGCGTATCATATCCACCAACGAGCCCACCTGCTCCTGCACACCATCAAGTACGGGGTGCATGGCCTTGCATGGTCCGCACCACTGTGCATAAAAATCCACCAGCACAAATCTCTCGCCTGCGGTCAGCGACTTCAAATCACTTATTGTCATGATTAATATATTTTAGGTATTCCTAATTCAAATATAGTGCCAAAACAAAGGAGTCGCCACCCTTTGGATGACAACTCCCATGACATAAAACCAATCTCCTACTCGGTAAACAGTGCCGGTGGAAGCTCCCCTATGTTATTAATATATATGACCTCGATGCCTTTGGGGGTCTTCATATTCTTACGTAAAAAGCCCGACACAATGATTCGCCTGAAACCCAAGCGTGCCGCTTCGCTGATGCGTTGCTCACTGCGTGGCGCAGGGCGTACCTCGCCCGATAAACCAACCTCACCGGCACAGCATATACCATCAAGGATGGCACGGTCGTAATACGACGATATAACAGAGGCCACTATAGACAAGTCGAGCCCCGTATCTGCCACACGGAATCCGCCGGCGAAGTTCAGAAATACATCCTTCTGGTACATCTTCATACCCACACGCTTCTCCAGCACTGCCAGCAACATGCTCATACGGCGCGAATCATACCCCGTAGCATTGCGCTGAGGCGTACCATAGGCAGCATTTGTAACCAATGCCTGCACCTCAATCAAGTAAGGTCTTACACCATCGACCGAAGCTCCTACGGCTATACCGCTCAGCGGCTCCTCATAGTGCGAGAGCAAAATCTCCGAAGGATTCTCAACTGCACGCAAACCATTGTCCAGCATCTCGAACACACCTATCTCAAACGTTGCTCCAAAGCGATTCTTGATACCTCGAAGGATGCGATATACGTTGTTACCATCACCCTCGAACTGCAACACCACATCGACAATATGTTCCAGAATCTTAGGCCCAGCAATAGTGCCATCCTTGGTGATGTGGCCTATGATGAAGATTGATGTCCCCGTAGTCTTGGCATACTTAAGCAACGAAGCAGCACACTCCCTGATTTGCGACACACTGCCCGCCGAGGATTCAATGGTCTGGGTGAAGATGGTCTGAATAGAGTCTATAACCACCACATCGGGCTTCTGCTGCTCAATCTGCTGAAGGATATTCTCAAGCAGAGTTTCAGAATAGATGTAACACTCCTGGTTACCTATGCCCAATCTCTCTGCACGCATGCCTATCTGCTCGGCCGACTCCTCACCCGACACATATAGCGTACGCAACCCGTGCGAAGAGAGAGCAAGCTGAAGGCTGAGCGTAGATTTTCCGATACCCGGCTCGCCACCAAGCAACACCAGAGAGCCCGGCACCAAGCCTCCGCCCAACACCCTATTGACCTCGACATTACACATGTCAAGCCTGCGATGTGACGAGGGTTTAATCTCACTCACCCGCTGTGGCAGACTCTGCGGAGCATTCATGGTTACAGCACCCACCACAGATGTAGGCTTTGCAATAACCTCTTCGGTAAAAGTGTTCCACTCGCCACAACCAGGGCAGCGTCCCAACCATTTGGGAGCTTCAAAGCCGCACTCGCGACAGAAATATGCTTTCTTAAGCTTTGCCATTAGTTGGTGAATAATCTGTAAATATCGTTTCCATTGGCATAAATTACAAGAGCCAGCAATATAGCAAAACCGATGTACTGCATAACCTCCAGGAACTTGTCGCTTGGCTTACGACCTGTAATCATCTCCCACAACGTGAAGAGTGCATGACCACCATCCAAGCCCGGGATAGGCAGGATGTTAAGCACCGCCAGCATCACCGACAAGAAGGCTGTCATGGTCCAGAAACGCAACCAATCCCACTCCGAGGGGAATATATTTCCGATGGCAATGAAACCGCCAAGCTCCTCATACATCTTGGTCTTGGGCTGGAAAATCAGTTTCAGCTGCTGCCAATACTCCACCACAGTATCCACTGCCATACCCACACCCGCAGGTATTGATTCAAAGAAAGTGTAGGTGCGTGTGCGAGGCTCAAACAAACCCTCAGCCTTCATCTTCACACCAATCTTACCCTCCGCATTAACGGGTACATGCAACTCGACATTCTCACCCGCACGCAACACAGTCATACGCGCTGTATCGCCCTTGAGCGATGGGAGAATCTCCTCGGTCATGGTTGCCACATCTATATCCTTGCGACCATTGCACGCAACAACCTCATCTCCAGCCTTTAGGCCCGCCTCAACAGCAGACATAGCAGCCACAGAATCAACAACAAACGGCACACGCAATGTGTACAAATCTGCATACTCCTTGTTACGGCGCATAGTGAGCAACTCATCAAACGGAATTACAAAATCAACCTTCACACCTTCACGCTCGACAACCACACGGCGGTCACTCTCTGTAAGGAGTAACATCTGGCGAATCTCATTAACATCGTCAATCTTAACATCGTCAATCGAGATTATCTTGTCGCCATCCTTGAAGCCCATACGCTCACCCGCCTCGTTGAAGGCATAACCCCACTTGACATCCTCATTGGCCAGATAGCTTGTTCCATAGCTATAACAGATACCCGAATATATCATCATGGCAAGCAACACATTCATCACAACACCGGCAATCATCACCAAAAAGCGTTGCCAGGCTGGCTTCGCGCGGAACTCCCAAGGCTGCACGGGGGCCTGCATCTGCTCGAGGTCCATGCTCTCGTCAATCATGCCGGCAATCTTCACATAGCCGCCCAAAGGCAACCAGCCCAAGCCGTACTCGGTATCACCACGCTTCCACTTGAAGAGCGAGAACCAGGGGTCGAAAAATATGTAGAACTTTTCTACTCTGATTTTGAAAATTCGCGACACAATGAAGTGTCCAAACTCGTGTATCGCCACAAGGAGCGACAAACTCATAAAAAACTGAACTACTTTAATTACTATATCCATCTTAAAAAAAATTATTTCAACTGTAAAAACTCTGCTGCAAGGGCTCGAGCCTCAAGATTCGAGGCCTCGTAATCCTTAAGTGTAGGAGTTGCGATAAACGAGGCGTGATTTAGAGCATACTCTATCGAAGCGGTGATGTCGGTAAAACGGCACTTGCCATCCAAAAACGCTGCCACAGCAACCTCGTTCGAGCCGTTCATCACACACGCCGCCGTACCACCTCGGCGCATGCAATCGTAAGCTATGTCAAGCGCAGGGTATTTTACCCTATCGGGCTCGGCAAAAGTAAGCGTAGGATTGGCCATAAAATCAAATCTCTCGCTGGGGCGTGACGCACGGTAAGGGAACATCAGAGCGTAACTTATAGGCATGTGCATATCGGGCGTACCGAGCTGCGCCTTGATGGCACCATCCTCAAACTCCACCATCGAGTGAACGATTGACTGAGGATGAATCAAAACAGATATCTGCTCGGCATCAACGCCAAACAACCAATGCGCCTCGATGACCTCAAAGCCTTTGTTTATGAGCGTAGCCGAGTCGATGGTTATCTTTGCGCCCATTCTCCACTGGGGATGCTTGAGAGCCTGCTCGGGAGTGACATCCTTGAGTTGCGAAGCCGGCACATCACGAAGCGCGCCACCGCTGCATGTTACAATCAGCCTTCTCAGCGGAGAGTGCTCGCCCACCAGGCACTGAAATATGGCCGAATGTTCGGAGTCGATGGGCAATATGGGCACACGCTTCTCAACAGCCATCCCCATAACCAAATCACCACCTACCACCAGCGTCTCCTTATTCGCCAAGGCAATCTTCTTACCTGCCTCGATAGCTGCCACCGTAGGGTGTAAACCTGCATATCCGACCAGCGCATTGACCACCACATCAACCTGCGAGGACTGCACCACCTGACAAATGGCATCACTACCGGCATAGACCTTTATAGGGTAAGAGGCCAAAGCATCTTTAAGCAACGGATATTTATCGAGATTGGCAATAACCACACTATCTGCGTCAAACTCAATAGCCTGACGAGCCAGAAGTTCCCAATTATTACCCGCCACCAGAGAATTTACCTCAAACAAATCGGGATTCTCACGCACGATGTCGAGTGTCTGCACTCCAATCGAACCCGTAGAACCAAGTATAGATAGACGCTGCTTCATGTGACAAATGGGTTAGAAAACTATGTAATTTTCAGGATCGACAGCCTTGCCCTCGGTCCATATTTCAACCTCAACCAAGGGATTACTTTTACTTACATCATCACGCATCGCATTATAACCAATCACCTGACGGCTCTTCAACACCTGACCCTTTGAGACCAGCACCTGCGATAGATTGCGATAGATAGAGATATAACCGTTAAAATGCTGCACTGTAACGACCGTTCCCTGCTCACCACCCGTCACAACATCCACCACAGCACCATCATCAATGCTGGTGATTGGGGAGTTAGGTGCCGACTGAATACCCACACCCAGATAGTTGTCATCTCGCGAGAAATGGCGTGTAATGATACCCTCAACCGGAGCAGCAAACATCAAACGACCACCCTGCTCACGACTGCGTAACGTGCGGGCCAAAGAGTAATCGCCCTCACCCTCCATCTGTAAACGCAGCAATGAATCAAACTCCGAGGGTGGCACCAGCGTCTTGTCGAGCCTGGTGGTGTCGCCATCGTTTAGTGGTGTGCGCACAACGGGAGTCCTGCCTTCGAGAATCATTGCGATGTTCTCGTTGTAGGTTAGCATATCGCTCATGCGGCGCTCCAACGAGTCGATACGCATGATGTTATGCACCAACTCATCCTGCTGACGCTCGGCAGAGGTTCTGTAACCAGGGAACACGTCCAATATAGGGGTGTAAGCCACCAGCACAAGCACCAACACAAATAGCAGCAGCACAAACACTATTGCCGAGCCGACAAGAGCAGCCTTAGATACGTGGACGCTCCAATCCTCCTCATGCCTGAGAGGGTCGCTCATTACGATACGCTTTTTGCTAAACCAATTTTTTATCTTCTTATCATCTGTTTTCATAGACATACATGACTATATCGTACAAAGATAGGTAAAATTAAATAAATAGCGTTTCTTATCTCGGTGTTTTTTACATTCATCGCCCTTTTCGAGCAAAACGCCACCTAAAAACGAAAATAAAATGGACATTATTACCAGCCAGCATCCAAATATCACCCATTTATAGGAATATTATTGCACGATAATGGCGAAAATTAGAAACATTTTATTATATTTGCGTAATTGTAAACTCAATACTTAAAAATTATAAGAATCATGGTTAAACCTACATTACTTGTTTTGGCTGCCGGTATGGGTTCTCGCTACGGCGCCTTGAAGCAGATGGACGGTGTTGGCCCAAACAATGAGGCTATCATCGACTACTCGATTTATGATGCTATTCGCGCCGGTTTCGGCAAGGTGGTATTTGTCATCCGTCACTCTTTTGCTGATGCTTTCACTGCCGTGTTCAACAAGGAGCGTTTCGGTGGCAAGATTGAAGTTGAAATCGTTTATCAGGAGCTTGACTACCTGCCTGAGGGATTCTCTGTACCAGAGGGTCGCGAGAAGCCTTGGGGTACAAACCACGCCCTGCTCATGGCAAAGGACGTTATCAAGGAGCCTTTCGCAGTGATCAATGCTGACGACTTCTACGGTGCTGACGCTTACAAGGTTATCGGCGACTATCTCAGCCAGCTCGGCGAGAGCAAGAACCACTACTGTATGGTTGGTTACGAGGTTAATAAGACTTTGTCGGAGAATGGTACCGTGTCACGCGGCGTGTGTGAGATTGACGACGACCGCTTCCTCACATCTATCGTTGAGCGCACAAAGATTGAGCGCAACGCCGAGGGCACTATCGTGTTCCACGACCTGGGCGATGACGTAGCTTTGGAGGAGGAGACTCCTGTTTCAATGAACCTCTTTGGTTTCACACCCGACTACTTCGCTCACTCTGAGGAGTATTTCAAGGGCTTCCTTGCAGACCCAGCCAACCAGGCTAACTTGAAGGCCGAGTTCTTCATTCCTCTGATGGTTAATGAGCTCGTAGGCAAGGGCACATCAAAGTTGCGCGTACTCAGCACCACAGCCAACTGGTTTGGTGTAACATATCAGGCCGACAAACCACAGCTCGTAGCAAAGATCGAGGAGTTGATTGAGGCTGGCGTATATCCACGTAACTTGTGGGGCAAATAAGCCAAGTACATAAAACAATCTTTTGGAGGTGAGTCCACTCATGGATTCACCTCTTTATTTTGTCATCTCACCCCCGCTATGCTTGCATGGGAAAGTAAAAAACTTTATATTTGCAAAACGTAATTTGCAATGCTATGACTAAATATTTTTTTACACTCATAACTCTCCTGTCGGCGTTTGCTGTTCAGGCACAACAAACAACAGATTCGTTGGCCCAGGCTTTGATGAATCGTGCCATCGTGGTGCGTAACTTCGGCAAATCACTTCCGCAGGAGAAGGTCTATGTACACATGGACAACACAAGCTACTATCAGGGCGACAAAATATGGTTTCAGTGTTATGTTGTAACGGCTGACAAGAACCGCCCGACAGAGCTCAGCAAGACGCTCTATGTGGAGCTGCTCAACCCCGAGGGTGACATCATCGAGAAGCACACACTGCCAATCATAAATGGTCGTGCGCATGGCGATTTCTCGCTGGTACACCTGCCCTTCCACTCGGGATTTTATGAGGTTCGCGCCTACACCCGCTACATGATTAACTTCGGTGACGATACGATATTCTCGCGTGTGTTCCCCGTATTTGACCTCCCCGAGCAGGTAGGCAACTACACCGAGCGCAAGATGACACACATGAAGAGCATCAATGCCAAATACAGGGTCAAGCGCGACATTGAGAAGCGAGAGAAGAGTGTTAATGTGAAGTTCTACCCCGAGGGTGGCAACCTGGTAGCAGGGCTCTCCTCACGCGTGGCCTTCGAGGCTACCAACGCCAATGGCACACCCATAAAGGTGGAGGGTAAAATCCTCAAGCAGGATGGCAGCGAGGCGGCAACCTTTACCGTAAGACACGAGGGTCGAGGCTCGTTTAATTACACCCCTGCATTGGGCGACAAGGCCGAGGTGAAGTACGGCAACCGCACATTCTCGTTCGACATGCCAACAATCAAAGAGCAAGGCATTGTGATGAGTGTGGATAACATAACCTTAAAAGACAGCGTACTTGTCACACTGCACAAGAGCCCTAAGCTGGATTTGCCTCTCATCGGAGCAGCTACCATAAGTGCCGGTAAGTTAAGCAGTTTCGCCATGCTCAGCACCAAGCAAGAGACTCCGTTGAAGTTTACCATAGCCAAGAGTGACCTCACAGCGGGCGTCTCGCGCATAGTCATCACCACCCCAGAGGGTGACATCCTTGCCGACCGCCTTATCTTCACCAATCCCGGCGAGGTTGCCAACATCGAACTGCACAGTGACAAACCATCGTATCAGCCATACGACCCCATTAAACTTGATTTTAACATCACCGACAACGAAGGCAAGCCCGTTCAGACTACCATGTCGGTTGCCGTGCGCGATGGCGATAACTGCATGGAGTCACACACCAACATACTGACCGACCTTCTGCTTATGTCCGAGATAAAGGGTTATGTGCATCGTCCGGCATATTACTTCGAGTCGGATGACGAGGAGCATCGCACCGCTTTAGACGAGTTGCTCATGGTGCAGGGATGGCGTCGCTACGACTGGGAGGTATGGTCTGGTCAGGCACCTTTCAAGTTGCGTTATACACCAGAACAGGGCATTGCCGTCAATGGCACAGTGCTGCATTACTCATCAAACAAACCCGTAAGCAACATATACCTTTCATCAATGCTATCATTGCGTGACGATCCCGCAGCGTTGGATGGTGACGAGAATACCAAGCCAAGCGACAACACTCATATCGGAATCGTCAATGTGGATGAAAGTGGCAGATTTGAGTTCACAGCAAACGTAGCAGGCAAATGGAATCTGGTGTTGGGTGTTACAAACGACAAGAACAAAGCTAAGTCAAGCCGTATTCTCATCGACCGAGGATTCTCGCCAAAGCCAAAGAGCTACAAGCCCTTCGATATGCAAATATCATCTGACAGTCTGCCAACTGAGAAGGAGTCGCTGCCACAGATTGTTGCCGACACAGCCAGCGACAACGGACTCATAAACTTCACCGAGGAGGAGGCTGCCAAGCTGCTCTCGGAACGTACGCACCAGATTAAGGAGGTTGTGGTGAAGAGCGATGACGAAAGTCACGAAAAGCGTGTTTACAACGCCCGTGCCAACGCAATGAAGTATTACGACATCGAGACCGAGTTGAGCAATTTCGAAGATAGCGGAGAGACCATAAACGACATATACCAGCTTCTGGTGGCTTTGGATGACAACTTCTTCATTGAGCGTAGTGCCAATGCCATAGCCCCCGAATCGGTGACCGACAGCGCATATAAACACAGCTGGTACCTCACCTACAAGACCAAGGAGCCCCTGTTTATCATGAACTACGAGCAGGACCATGGCGATATTCCTTGGTGGGATGCCATCGAGTTGCTGGCCATAAAGTCAATCTACATCAGCGAAGATGAGGAGACAATCATGAAGTGGGCAGACCCACACAAAATCACCCAACTTGAGGCTACACGCAAATACTCGGCTGTCATCTTCATCGAGATGCACCCCCTCGGCAAAGTGCCTGCAAAGCCCCGCCGTGGAGTCAGAAAGACATGGATTGACGGTTACTCAACACCCGTTGAGTTCTACAGCCCCGACTACTCGTTGCTGCCAAAGGATGCGGACTACCGCCGCACACTCTACTGGAATCCAAACGTAGCGACCGACAACGAGGGCAAGGCTTCGATTGAGTTCTACAATAACCAATCATGCCGCAACATAGACATCTCGGCCGAGACCTTGACAAAGAGCGGAGGCTTGGGGGCCGTGGCGAAATAAAGCCAAGAAAAAGAATTGGTTGTATGAGTTCACATACTCCGACAAACAATCATTCTTATCGCATTTGTACTATTTTTATATAGTAACTAAGGCTACCAATATTGGTAGCCTTAGTTATTTTACCATAGGGAGAAAATATTCAAAACAGGTGCCACTTTCTCAAAATATTTTTGTAATAAGTTATTGAAGCTGAATATGAGAATACACAAAATGTATTGAGCGAATCACATATAACACCAACCGAGGAGCCGACAACTAATATTAAGGCTAAAAACAATTTTTGCACAACATTTTATTTCCTCCACCAGATTTCCAAACTGATTCAAAAGGTTATAGAGCCCAGATCAATGTAGTGACATTTCGCTCAAAGGGATAAAAGAAAAAATCGCTAACAGCTTGATTATTCAGCTATTAGCGATTTTCTTAGTGGTGCCACCAGAACTCTATTTTCTTTATTTTATTTAATTACAAAAATTAAAAGAAATAAGGAATAGGTTGAAATATAATGCTTTACAAATTTCTTTTAAAAAGTCAATATTAAGCTAATTTTGAAAATGTGGTGACAATGTGGTGACAAATCTCAAAAAGTTTCGCTAATTTTGTAGTGAAAACATAAAGAAAAAAGTTATGGGCAACTACTTTTTG
>JAFOHD010000025.1 GCA_017421945.1 Alistipes sp.
CACGGCAGATGAATTTTAGGAATAAGGGCGTGGGAGGAAATTTCCGTTAAAAAACGGAGAACTTTTCATCTTAAATAAAAGTGCGCAGCATCCGTTTTAGGAAATTTCATTCTGCGCACCCTAAAATTTATCACCGTGTGATTTTGGCTCTACCTTTTGTCACCAAAAGGTAGTAACAAGAGAGAATCTCTTGCAATAATTACAATATTACAGACCATGTAATTGTGTAATGGAAGTATTATGTTGCGACAAGCCACCTACGCTCCGAGAGTAGAGGAAAGAATGTAGTTTGTTACGCCGTTACAAACGTTACAAACGTTACAAACGTTACAAGCGTTACAGGCGTTACAAGCGTTACAAGCGTTACAAGCGTTACAGGGGTGTAACGCTGTAACGCTGTAACGGGGATACTCTGCACTTTTATCAAGATGAAAAGTTCTTCGTTTTTTTGACGGAGATTTCCGCCGCCGGTCACATACTCTTGGCGGCATCTGTTGCGATGCTCGGATAATGCTTCCTGACATAGGAGGCTATATATTGCTCCAGTTCGGGGCTGTCGATAATCTCGATGTCGTCCATAAGCCCCACGACAAAACGCCCCACACCTGCGTATGAAGCTACGTGGGTATCTAAAATCCACGTGTTGTCATCTGCCTGCGACAGCTCGCCCTCGGCAAGCGGGTACTCCTCGATGAGCAGGTTGCGAGCCATCATACCCAGCCTCAGGCGCACGCGGTGACGCTCATCGCCACTCACGCGGAACACATCGATGAAGCTCTTGCTGTGCTGATGTTGGTGTTGCCACTCCTCACTCAGAATCTCCACCGAGCCTATGCGTGCCAGCTTGAAGAGTTTGCACATATCGCTCTCGGTATCGTAGCACCACACCTGCACATAGTTGGTGGTGAAGGCGAAAGGCTCTACCTTGCGGTCGCGCACTGCGCTGCCATGTGCCGAGCGGTACTCCTTGAGTAGCACCTGACGCTGCTGCTCGATGGCTTCAATGAGCGAGTGAACTGTGGCGGTGTTGCTGCCCCTGACGATGGTGTCGGCAAGAATCTTATTGTCATAGACCGAGTAGAGCTTGCGCTTGAGGTTCTGCTTCAGCAGGTTGGTGTCGTCGATGCTCTCGATGGCGCGCTTAAGGATGACGGCCTCCTCCTCGGTGAAGTGAACGAGTTGCGATATATCCTTAAAGTGGGGCGACTCCTTGTCCAGACGTATGTAGTTGTCGCTCTTCTTGATTACGAAGCCCGCCTCGCGGAAGGTGTCGATGTAGCGATATATCGTGCGGCGCGACATATCCAGTCGCTCGGCTATGTCATCTACGGTGTAGGAGGTGTTTGCCGTCAGCATCTTCATCAGACGTAACATGCGCTCAATCTTTGGCTGGTCCATCGCTCGAAGGTTTAGGTGTGTGGTTAGTTACGAAAAATGGGCTGTCGCAACAAGTGTCGGACCGCCCATTGTCTTGTGTTGTAATGTGGTTTATCCCTTGGCTATCAACTTCTCTATCTCCTCAATCTGAGCCTTGAAGGTCTTGTCGGTCTCCATGATGTTTGAGACGCTCTTGCATGAGTGCAGCACCGTAGCGTGGTTGCGGCCGCCTATTGCCGAGCCGATAGATGCCAATGGCAGCTTGGTGTGCTGCTTGGCCAGATACATAGCCACCTGGCGTGCCTGTGCCACTTCGCGTGTGCGCTTCTGCGAGTTGAAGTCCTTGGGGTCGATGTCGAAGTACTCACACACAATCTCGGTGATGCGATTTACCGATATCTCCTTCTGCGACACATGAACGTAGGCCTTCAGCACATCCTTGGCCAGCGAGGTGGAGATGCGGCGGTTAAGGTACTGCGCATTTGCCTTGAGCGAGAGCAGCGCACCCTCAATCTCGCGTATGTTTGCCGAGATGTTGTCGGCGAGGTATGTCACCACCTCCTCGTTAAGGTTCACGCCCATGCCCTCGGCCTTCGAGCGGATAATCTTCAGCTTGGTGGGATAGTCGGGAATGTCAATCTGTGCCGACAAACCCCACTTGAAACGTGTGAGCAGACGCTGCTCGATATCCTTAAGCTCCACGGGAGGCTTGTCCGATGTGAGGATTATCTGCTTGCCGGCAAGTTGCAGGTGGTTGAAAATGTTGAAGAAAGCATTTTGCGTACCCGCCTTGCCTGTGAGCTCCTGAATGTCGTCTATGATAAGCACATCCACCATCTGGTAGAAGCGTATGAAATCGTTTATCTCGCCATTCTTGTATGCGGTCTGGAACTGCGCCTGAAACTTGTTTGTTGAGACGTAGAGCACCTGCAACTCGGGATGACGCTCACGCACCTCATGACCTATGGCCTGCACGATGTGAGTCTTGCCCAAGCCCGAACCACCATATATATATAGTGGGTTGAAGGGGTTTGAACCCGGCGAGAGTGCCACGGTCATACCTGCCGAGCGCGCCAAGCGGTTGCACTCACCCTCAACATGTGTCGAGAAGGTGTACTTGCTGTTGAGCTGCGGGTCTATGCGCAGACGTCTGACACCCGGAATGGCAAATGGGTTCATGATGTTAGAGGTGTCGGTCTGTGCTACATGGCGAGAAATAGAGGTCATGTCGGCATTCTCCGACACCGTGGTCTTGTCCTCGCTACTTGGCACCGAGTAGAGCAAACGCGTCTGGCGACCATACATCTGCATGATTGCCTGGGCGAAAATCTTCATGTAGTTCTCCTGGATGTGCGTAACGTAGCTCGCATTGGGAACCATCAATCGAAGATTTGTGCCGTCGAATGATATGGGGTGTATAGGCTCAAACCATTTAGCAAATTCGTTTTGAGGAGTCTGCTCCTTGATACGATTTAAGCATACTTGCCATACTTCATTATTTGTATAAGCGTTTGCCATTATTGTGTATTGTCTTTCAGTTCTTGCAAAAAAAATCGTTATCTTTAGCGCGAGTTTTGCCCCGGCCGCCCTGTTGTCTTCATGTTTTTAAGGGTAATTGGTGGTTATCAGCACTTTACCTTTGCTGCGCCCAAAAACTTAAATCGTGAAAACATCAAAGCCGCTTGTAAAAACTTCAGCGTGTCTCGGATTGTTGTTCTTTGACACTGCAAAGTTGTGAATAAATTTGTTAAAATAATATCATTTTTCGCTTGTTTGTTATCTTTTTTTGTATATAGAAAAACAACGCTTTTTTTTGCGCGTTTTTTTAACTTGCTGATATTGAATAATTGAAAAAAAAGTACTATTTTTGCCTATCAAAAATTGATATAGAAAGTATTATTAGTAATAGTTAAAACTTATAGTTTATGACAAATGAATTAGACCAGGCGGTTTTGGCCAAGGCGCACTCGTGGCTTGAGGGTGATTATGACCAGAACACCAAGGAGCAGGTACAGGATTTGATTGACAATAATATAAAGGAGCTGACCGAGAGTTTTTATAAGGACCTTGAATTTGGTACAGGAGGTCTGCGTGGAATTATGGGTGTGGGTACCAACCGCATGAACATCTACACCGTGGGTACAGCCACCCAGGGCTTGGCCAATTATCTGAAGAAAAACTTTGCCGGTGAGCAGGTTAAGGTGGCTGTGGCACACGATAGCCGCAACAACTCGCGTCTGTTTGCCGAGTGGGTTGCCGACATCTTCGCATCCAACGACTTCAAGGTTTACCTCTTCGATGCGTTGCGCCCTACGCCCGAGATGAGCTTCGCCATACGCGAGCTGGGCTTGCACTCGGGTGTTGTCATCACCGCTTCTCACAACCCCAAGGAGTATAACGGTTACAAGGCATATTGGACCGATGGTGCGCAGGTCACTTCGCCCCACGATGTGAACATCATTGACGAGGTAAAGAAGATTACCTCCAACGAGCAGGTGCTCAAGGGTAAGAACCCCGAGAACATCACCATCCTGGGTGAGGAGTTCGACAAGATTTACCTCGACCGCATCAAGCAGGATGTGCAGCTCTCGCCCGAGTGTGTGGCAAAGTATCACGACATGAAGATTGTCTATACCCCACTCCACGGTTCGGGTGTGCGCCTTGTGCCCGAGTCGCTTAGAAACTTCGGCTTTACCAATATTATAATGGTGCCCGAGCAGGCTGTGGTCGATGGCAACTTCCCCACAGTTGAGTCACCCAACCCCGAGGAGCGCAAGACCATGGCTATGGCTATCGACCTGGCCAAGGCCGAGGGTGCCGACCTGGTGTTGGCTACCGACCCCGACTCTGACCGCTTGGGTGTCGCTCTGCGTACGGGCAAGGGCGATTATGTGCTGCTGAATGGTAACCAGACTCTGGCTCTGCTTCTGAGCTATCAGCTCACCCGCTGGGCAGAGCTTGGCAAGATAGACGGCAAGCAGTATGCCGTAAAGACCATCGTAACCTCGCAGATGGCAAATGCTGTGGCGGCTCACTTTGGTGTGAAGTGCTACGACTGCCTCACGGGCTTCAAGTATATCGCCAAGATTATCCGCGAAAACGAGGGCGTGGCGAAGTACATCGGCGGTGGCGAGGAGAGCTTCGGCTATCTGGCTGGTGACTATGTGCGCGACAAGGATGCCGTGTCGGCGTGTGCATTGGCTGCCGAGGCTGCTGCGTGGGCAAAGGATACCATGGGGCTTACGTTGTATGAGTGGTTGCAGGAGCTGTATGTGAAGTATGGGTTCTTCCGCGAGTCGCTTGTATCTGTTGTCCGCAAGGGCAAGGAGGGTGCCGAGCAGATTCAGCAGATGATGGTCGATTTCCGCACCAATGCGCCCAAGGTGCTGGCGGGCTCGCCTGTTGTCAAGGTGCTGGACTATAAGAGTTTGGAGGAGCTGGATGTGGTTACGGGCGAGAAGAGGACTATCGAGCAGGATTCGAGCAACGTGCTTCAGTGGATTACCGCCGACGGCACCATCGTGTCGGTACGTCCTTCGGGCACCGAGCCAAAGATTAAGTTCTACTTCGGCGTTAAGGAGCCTCTGGCAAGTGTTGAGCAGTACGATGAGGTGCTTGCTGCACTCGATGCCAAGATTGAGACTATCAAGAACGACTTGAAGTTGATTTAATACCTATATATAATTAAACATCATGGGCTGCTCCTGGAGCAGTCCTTTTTTTTGTTTCCACCCTATTATTCCACAAAAAAAAAGAGATTTTTTTCGCAATTAACTATAAAATTAGTTGCAAAACTAAATAAATAGTTATACATTTGTATCAGGAAAATGAACTGAAAAGGTTGGAGTAGAGTCGTAACCTTAATTTTGAATTAAATTTAATAGTTGTAAAACATTAAAGATTAGAGATATATGGTAAACAAAAGACCTCGTTCGCAGGAACTTACCCCTGCCGAGTTGGAGATTATGCAGATTGTGTGGGAGTGTGAGAGTTGTTTCGTGAATGACATCCTGGCGCAGATACCCGAGCCGAAGCCTGCCTATAATACCGTTTCGACCATTGTCCGCATCCTCGAAACCAAGGGCTACCTTGCCCACAAGGCCTACGGTAGAAGTCATGAGTACTACCCCATTGTCGATCGTGAGAGCTACACACGTGACTATATGACCAACGTGCTGAACAACTTTTTCGGAGGCTCGGCAAGCCGCATGGTGTCGTTCCTCTCGTCGAACGACTCAATTTCGCTGGAGGAGACCAACGAGATTCTGGAGATGTTGAAAAAATAAAGCTCTCTCACATATTGCAATTAAATCGGGCGTAGGCTTACAGAAAGTCTGCACCCTAAGGGAATTATACACCTATGCTGAAGTATATCATCGAATTTGTGTTTTGCAGCGGTCTGTTCATGGCTCTTTATAAGTTATTGATAGAGAGACGTGTATCACACTCATGGGCTCGCCGATATTTGGTTTCGACAATGTTTCTGTCGCTGGTTATCCCCACCCTTGAGCTGCCACTCTACCCAGGCAATACGATAGTTTACGAGATACCCGTGTTCACTCCGCCAGCAGAGCCCAAGAGCGACATTCCCGCCTACCTCGACGACACGGCATTGCCCGCCATGGAGTCGCAGCAGGATGAGTGGGTTCCCGACACCGAGCAGACAGCGACATACGAGCAAGCCGCCAGCCATAGCATCGACTGGGCGTGGGTGCTTGGGGTTGCCGTATGGGCGATATACTTCATAATAGTAGCATTGAATTTAGCCCGATTTGTGTGGCGACTAATCCTAATCGCGAAGCTGCGACGACACTCTCAACTAACAGTATATGAACTATATACGCTTGCTGTAAGCGAGCAGGTGCGTGAGCCATTTTCATTCTGGCGCACCATCTATATGAATCGCAGCATAGCATCCAAGCGAGAACACAACCAGGTTATCTCTCACGAGTTAAGCCACATACGTCACCACCACACCGCCGAGCGCATAGCGCTTGAGTTGCTGCGTTGCGTGGCATGGTTTAACCCTTTTGTGTGGCTTGCAGGCTCGGCCCTGGTCGAGGTGCACGAGTGGCAGGCCGACAGCGATGTTTTAAGTGAAGGTTACGACGTTTATGAATACCGACAGCTCATTTTCCGACAGCTCTTTGGTTATAATCCCGACTTAACCAGCGGGCTGAGCAGTAGTCAAACTTCTAAAAAACGTTTTCTTATGATGACCAACTTCAAGAAGGGGAAATACTCCTTCCTGCGCCTTGTCGCAGCCCTGCCCCTTGTGGCAGCAATGATTTTTGCCTTTGGCGCTGTGCGTGCCGAGGATGAGATTGTAATCAAGCAACCTGCCCCAGCAGTCGAGGTAGCAGATGTTACCACCCCAACAACCGAGGTAACAGATGCAACCGACCCTGCTCAGGACTCTACCGCGCCTATTGTGTGCGACGATGAAAACCCTGCTCCCGAGCCCACACCTCTCACCGAGAGCGACGGCGATGAGAAGTATAATCGCAAGTTCACGCAAGCAACACCACTAATCACCCTAAATCACGGCACTTACGTCTGTGCGGGCTACGGCTTGTCTTACAGGCCAAATCCAGCCGAGACAACCTCCCTGACCAAGTGGGTAGCGGCTACGAGCTTTAAGGTAGTCAGCGACACCGAGATTGATGTAACAACAGGTGCAGGCTGGGATTTTCTTAAATCGGGACGCTACACCTACACCCTGACCAAGGATAGTTTCACGCTGAAAAACAAGGATGCATCCTACTCGTTTAAGTGTGAGTTTACAGGGCCTCTCTTTAAAGCCAACCTAAAGTTAATCTTTGACAAGCAGCATGAATATTTCCGCAATTTAATATTCATCGGCCCTACGGAGACAAAGGACAAGGAGGTGAGGGTATCATTTGGGCCTAACGGCACGGTCTATTTCAACGGCGAGCAGACCACCATCGAGGAGCTGCGTGAGAAGCACTACATGAACTTCAACGCCCCCATAGTTC
>JAFOHD010000026.1 GCA_017421945.1 Alistipes sp.
CACAAGTCACTGGTACCAAAGCATATTATGAAGAAGATTGGTTTGAAATAATCGGTAAGTATTAAGTGATAGCCCGCAAGGGCAACCGCCACACCCCAAACGGGATGTGGCGGTTTTATTTAGTGCCAATCAGGCAAATTTGTATAATAGTTAGCTGATTATATACTCCTCTCCAGCGAAGGGTTCTCTTTAAGCTTACGCAGCTGCAACCACAGCAGCACCGCAGCCAACACCGTAGAGGCAAAGTCGGCAATGGGGATAGAGTACCACACGCCATCGCCACCCAGCACCGGAGGCAGCACGAAAAGCAGGGGCACGATAAAGAGCAGCTGACGCGACACCGAGAGCAGTATGGCCCGCTTGGGCTTGCCGATGTGCTGGAAGAAGTTGCCCGCCACGATGTTGAAGCCCACGATGGGCAGCATCATAACCAGCAGACGCAGGCCTCGTGCCGAAGCCTCGATAAGCGTGGTAGCATCGCCCGTGCCGTCCTCGCTGACGAACATCCTGACCACCTGATAGGGGAACAACTCGCAGACCAGGAACCCAAACGTAGTGGTCGCAACAGCCCAGCCTACTGTCATCCACAGCGTGCTGATGACACGGTCGTACTTCCTTGCGCCGTAGTTATAGCCCACAATGGGCTGCATACCCTGCGTGAGTCCCATGACCACCATGGTAAAGAGAAATGCCACACGATTGGCAATGCCATAGGCTCCGATAGAGAGGTCACCACCCCACTCTCTGAGTTTGGTATTGACCAATATGACAACGACGCAGGCGCACGACTGAATCATAAAAGGCGCCATGCCCACACCGATGATTCCCCTCACTATATCCCAGCGGAACTTGAAAATGCCGCTTCTAAAGCGCAGGAAACTGTCGGGACGCGAGAAGTGAACCAACTGAATGGCGAGCGACACCAGCTGCGAGATGACCGTAGCCCACGCCGAGCCAGCAATGCCCCACTTGAGCCACATGATAAACACCGCATCAAGTACTCCGTTGAGTACAACCGAAATGATGGTGATGACCATAGCCTTGTTGGGATAGCCCGCCACACGAAGCATGCAGTTCAGGCCATGGAACATGTGCGTGATGACATTGCCATAGAGAATTATGCGCATATACTCCCTGGCATAGGGTATAGATTGCTCGCTGGCACCGAAGAAGTAGAGCAGTTCGTCGAGATAGTACAAGCCGAAAACCATCAAAACAACGCCCAGCACCACATTCAGCAGCACCACATTGCCCAGGATGTTCTCCGCCGCAGCCTTGTTGCCCTGACCCAGACGTATGGAGGTCAATGCTGCCGAGCCTGCACCCACCATGGCTCCAAAGGCCGCCGTGAGGTTCATCATAGGCATAGTCAGAGCCAAGCCCGTGATGGCCATAGGCCCCACGCCCTGACCTACGAAGATGCTGTCAACGATGTTGTAGAGCGATGCCGCAACCTGCGCAATGATGGCAGGCATGGCATAGCGAAACAGCAATCGTCCGAGGTTGTCGGTACCTAATGATAATGGTGAATCTTGAACGCTCATAACGGCGCAAAGTTACAAAAAAAATAAAGACACGATGCAGGACTACAAGGTAAAAACCAGAATATGTCCATCCTCAAGATGTTCGCATTGCAACTCAACCTGCAAAGAGAAAGCCTCTGCCACAAGATGCCACGACGACCCTGCGGGCTGAACAGATTTCACAGATATATCACGTTTGAAATCGACACCCTCACGCCCCGCCATCTTATAGAGTGCCTCCTTGGCGCACCACACAACTCCTTGCCAATATTTTGAGTCGGAGAGCGCAGCCTCCGCCTCACTCATATAGCGCATGTGTACCCGCTCGAAGCATCGCTCCGCGCGCTCGACATCCACTCCGCAAGGCTCATTTGAGAGCATGACGGCAACCATGTCGGAGCAATGTGACACAGAGATATGTTTATACTGGGAATTTTTCAGCACGGGCTTGCCACTTGCAAGATACTCCACACTTGACTCGGGCTCCATATCTCGCAACAGAGCTCGCCACGCAAGACGCTCACAACGGCGCGAAGCCGAGCCAAAGCCCTCCACCGAGCGCAAATCCTCAGCGCTCGCCGCACCCTCAAGTTGCGACAACTCGCCGATGGGTGCCACCGCAACAATGCCTCCCGGCACCATGAATCTATATGTGCTACTCGTGCGCACCCTTGCCTATGACTACCTTAATCTTCTCCACCCTATGGGCATCCATAGCATGAACGGTAAAGCGGATATTATGAGCCTCGACCACATCGCCCTTCTTCAGCAGGTCGCGCTTAAGCTCAAGCATCAGGCCTGCGAGTGTCTCGGCACGGCCCTGCACATCCTGCATGCAATCCTCATCAAGCTCCAGCACACGCTCGAAGTCGCCGATATGGGTCTTACCATCGAAAAGGTAGGTGTTGGCATTCACACGCTCATAGAACGACTCATCGACATCGCTCTCATCGGAAATCTCACCCACAACCTCCTCCAGAATATCCTCAAGCGACACCAAACCCTGCGTAGCTCCATACTCATCAACCACGATGGCTATGTGAATCTTGTTCTCCTGAAAGTCACGCAACAGGTCATCAATCTTCTTATGCTTGGGAATGAAGTATATCTTGCGCAGAAGCTGCTGCCAGCCATACTCGTTGCCACAGTTGATATAAGGCAACAAATCCTTGACATAGAGCGCGCCCTTGATGTTGTCCAAATCCTCGTCATAGACCGGGATACGCGAATAACCCGAGTCGATGATGGTAGCCTTCACCTCCTCGAAGCTCGCCGTAATATCCAGGGCTGTGATATCGACACGTGGACGCATAATCTCCTCAACCTCGGTGTTCACGAAGTTGATGATACCCGACAGCATCTGCTGCTCCTCGCGCGAAGCACCACGAGCCAAATCCACAGCATCGGCCAACTGCTCCATAGAGATATCGTCCTGATGCGTAGCCATACGGCTCAGTCGGCCACCCGTGCGCACCAGCACATACGACAGCGGATAGGTAACAAAGCGGAACATCTTTATGGGATAGACCACAAAACGAGCGAAACTCTTAGGGTTACTCTGCGAAAAGACCTTGGGAAGAATCTCACCAAAGAGCAGCAGCAGGAACGTAACAAGCACCGACTTGATGACAAATTCAAGAGTGGAGCTCGTGAACTTAAACATCGAATCGATGATATTTGACGTAAGAATTACGATGCCGATGTTCACCATATTATTAGTCACCAGAATCGTAGCCAGCAACTCATCGACATCGCCCAGCAGGCCGAGTATAGCCTTGTCACGCAAGTCTCCGCTATCCTCCATCTCGCTCTTCTGATGGTGAGTGAGCGAGAAAAACGCCACCTCGGAACCCGACACAAGAGCCGAGATACAAAGCAACAACACGCTCACTGCCAGCATGATGCCAACGTCGAGCGTGAAGCCTTGATATATGATACTACCGTCCAATACTACTCAAATTAAAACAAACAATTATCGTCAGTGCTCACATTCGTCTGTTCCTCCTTTAAGACAGTCTTGCTACCCTTGGTGCTTTCGACTACCATCTGTGAGCCGTAACGCACATACGCTGGCACACGCTCAACGGTTTCCATATTATCGTACTTCGAAGGCTTGCGCTCAAGCAACGGAGGAGTAGATGGAGGTAACACTATGTCGGGATTTACCATCTGCGACTTTGGCATAACGGGCTTCTCAACAACGATATCCTCTTCGATAGCCACCTGGGGCACATCCGCAAACTCGGGCTGCTCGTGGTCATCGGTGAAACCTGTGGCTACAACAACGACCTCCAGCACGCCATCGGCCAAAGGCTTGGCACTTACACCCCAAATGATGTCTGCGCTGTGAGCACTGCCATCCTCATCAGTGTAGCTGGCGTACTCCTGAATGTAGTTAATAACCTCCATAGCCTCGTCGTAGCTGATGTCGTCGATGCTCGACGCTGCAACATTAAGCAGAATCTTCTTTGCACCCGAGATAAGGCTGCGGTTAAGTAATGGAGAGCAAAGTGAGCGACGTGCAGCCTCAACAGCGCGGTTATCGCCTTCGGCCGATGCTACACCCATGTGGGCACGACCGCTACCTCGCATAACACGCTCCAAATCGGCAAAATCGACACGTATGAACGCCTCCTTGACAGTGATAATCTCAGCAATACCCTTAGTTGCAGATGCCAGGATATCGTCAGCCTTACCAAAAGCCTTCTTGATAGGGAGCTTGCCATACATCTCGCGGATGCTCTCGTTCTGAATCACAAGCAACGAATCAACATACTTGCGCAGCTCCTCAATACCACGCTCCGCCTGCTCAACACGTGCAGGGCCCTCGGCCTTGAATGGCGAGGTTACGTTGGCGACTGTAAGCAGACCCATATCGTGAGCCAGCTTGGCAATAACGGGAGAGGCTCCTGTACCTGTACCACCACCCATACCGGCAGCGATAAAGACCATCTTGGTGCCGTTGGCCTCAAGGTACTGCTTAATCTGGTCGAGCGACTCCATAGCAAGCTCGGAACCGCGCTCGGGGTTATTTCCCGCGCCCAAACCTGGGCCCATGATAATTTTATTCTCATCGGGAATGTCCAGATTATCCAATGCGCCCTTATCGGTATTACATGCGAGGAAATTTACTCCCGTAATACCAATGTTCCACATATAATTCAGCGCATTTCCACCTGCACCACCAACTCCAATGACTGTTATTATAGATGTACCTCCTCTCTTAGGTACTGACAACTCGTTCAATAAATCTCCCATTGCTCTTACTTGTTAAAAATCATCATCGACATCTTCATCGCCATCTTCTGGCTTAAATGCTCCATCAATAAATTTCGTGAGTGAGGTCTTAAGTCTGCCAAAAATACCATGCGACTTGCGCTCCTCGCTTTCCTCCTCCAAGTCCTCGATGTCATCAACCTTAATCTTTGAATCATCCTCCATAGGCTCGCTCTCCTCGCTCCAATTATCATTGGATGGAGTCTGAGGCTCCTCCTGCACAGAAGGGGTCACCACAGAAGGACCCTGCTCAACGGCAGGCGACACAGCAATACCCTTCGAAGGTGCTGCAGTTTGCAACTCACGGATAGGACACGCACCGGTCTTAGCACCTCGCAACAACAGCGAAATTGCCATCGTGAGGTTTGGAGAAGAGACCCAATCCAAAGCCTCGGTTGCAATACCCATCTCGGCGCATGACACACGCACCTCCTGAGATGTAATCTTCTGGAAGAGGTCGGCAATATGGTCCAACGAAGCTCCACCTCCCGTCAGAACAATTCCTGCGGCAAGCTTCTTGGCATAGCCCGACTCTCGAATCTCAGCCCACACATACTCGGCAATCTCCGACATGCGAGCCTCGATAACTGTTGCAAGGTTCAATCGCTGGATAGGCTTAATGGCTCTGCTACCACTGTGGATGTCGATTCTCTCGTCGGGAGTAAGCTCTACCATAGCTGAGCCGTAGCGACGCTTAAGAGTCTCCACAGTCTTGGGAGGAATGGTTCCTGCGTAGGCTCTGATATCAGAGTTTACAACAGCACCACCCATAGGGATTGTGGCTATGTAACGCAACACGCCGCCATAGTAAACCGCAACGTCGGTCACACCGCTACCAATATCTACAACTGCTACACCATCCTCACGCTCATCGCTATTGACAACCGACTCGCCGATAATGGTAGCTCCGGCATAGAAGTTGCGAATCTTGATGCCTGCACCCATGAAGACACGCACCAAACGCTCCTTTGCCATATGCTCGCAAAGAATGAAGTTATAGGTAGAAGAGAGTTGCGGGCTGTAACATCCCACAGGATTCTTCATCTCAACGCCCGACGTACCCTTGTAGGTGATGGGGTAATAATCCATAATCGTTTCACCATCGGCCGATTTAACGCTACGCATTCTCTCGCACAACGCATTCACGTCGCGCTGCGAGATACACGCCTCCTTATCCTCTACAAAGACGTGATCGGTATAACGCGCACAACGCACAAACTTACCCGAAATGCTAACATCTGCATCGGTAATAATTATACCCGCCTGCTGCTCGGCACGCTCACGCGCACGACGCAACGAATCGGTAACCATTTGGCTATTATCTACCAAACCAGCCTTCATGCCTTCACATGGCTCTGCGACTATGGTCTCAATATTGATTGCGCCCGAATCAGCTATTGAACCCACGGCAATAACTACTTCTGACGAACCAACATCGATGGCAACAACATACTTCTTCTTATCCACGATACTGCAACTTTATCTATTTTTATTACTAATTTTCTCTCCTACTTTGAACATACAACCTGATTGGCATACTCCACCGAGATGGTACGGAATTCATTCCAGCCCAAGTTTTTGAGTCCATTCTGATAAAACGAAAGCAACCTGTCAAGTTTATCTTCAACAAGTTCCTCATCGCCAACCCTGCCAAACAGCACCCGATGGGTGCCTGTTCGAGGTATAAGCTCCAACTGAAGGTCTCCATTACTCATTGAAGAGGCCACAATTTGAACTATCTCGGCACTCCAGAACGAATCCTCCTCTATATATTTCACAAAGTTAATGAGTTTACTTAAATCTTCATATCTTTTAAGCAACTTTTTTTGTCTGTCGCGCTCAAGATTTTGGCGGGCGGTAACAGCATTTAGTTTTTTAGTATTCTCGCGCCGCCAAAAATTATATCGTTTATAGAGAGCTGCCTTCTCGATTTTCTTGGCTCGAATACGCTTCTCGAATGACTCTTCGCTCTCGAACCACCCACGATAACGTATGATGCCTTGCTTGCTAACGCGCATACGCCGCACCTCACGCACCGAATCTCGAATCTCTTTCTCGCGGTCAAACAGAGGTTTCTTCTCCTGCTGCAAAGAGGCGATACGCTCGTTTGATTCATCGATGAGCTGCGTAATATGGTCTTTGACAAATCCCACATAATCTCGCTCAAGCGGTGGTCGATACGGGCCAGAAACAACAGGCACATAGACCGATGAGCGGCGGGGTGCGGGAAATGCGAAGCCCTCACTCGTAAGGTAACAATCATAACCATCTACGCGTAATCTGAGCAGAGGTTTGCGCTGACTGACAATAACATGCAGCACTCCGTCATGTGTGATGTGGGCATTTGCCCTATCGACAAATCCATTGCTACGTATCACATTCTCAATACCGACCAAATCAACCTTATTGATAGGCTCTCCGATGGTGGGTATTTTGCTCTGCGAAATCCACTTCGCAACCAACTGCTGCGACACAAGTGTTTCATCGGGCAGACTATCGAGGATAGCTACATCGAGGCTCTGTACCAACATTGTAGCATCGTGCTGCTGTGAGCGTTTGTGAAACAACACCACAAACCCCACTACTGCACACCACAGCAATACCATGCCCGCTATTTTCCACACTCGTCGCATTACGCCTTCTTCTCCAACTCTTTAGCTATTGCACCACAATAGGCATCAATATTTCCTGCACCGAAGCTCACTACCACATCTGTTGTCGCGGCACCAAGGCTCTCGGCCAGATTCTCCCGCTCGCATATCGATACGGGAACACCCACAAGTTTGGCAATCATCTCCGACCCGACACCCTCGATAGGCTCCTCGCGTGCAGGATAGATAGGCACCAGCACCACCTCGTCGGCATGCGACAAAGCCTGAGCAAACTCACGATACAAGTCACGTGTGCGAGTGTAGAGATGAGGCTGGAACACCGCCGTGAGCTTACGCCCGGGGAACATCTTTCGCACAGAGGTAATCGTCGCCTCCAACTCCTCGGGGTGGTGGGCATAGTCGTCCATATATACCTGGCGAGGGGTGTTCACATAGAACTCAAACCTACGCTTAACGCCCTGAAACTGAGCCAAGCCCTGTCGCAGCAACTCCTCATCCAAATCTTCACCACGACGCTTCGCCGCACACCACATCGATGCCACAGCTGCCACGGCATTCTCGACATTCACCCAGCCGGGGATACCCAGGTGACAACCCTTGATAACCCCGTCGGGAGTAACCACATCGAAATCGTAATATCCTCCCTCACAGAGCTGTATATTTGTCGCATGGAAATCACTCTGCTCACAATCATAACTATAACGCCATATATCCACACCCTCAGGCAACGGGATATCGACACCCTGCTTCAACACAAGTGCACCACCCTGCTTGATAAGGGCTGCAAACTCTCCAAATGCCTCAACAACAGCCTCAAACGTGCCGTAGATATCGAGGTGGTCGGGAGCTACCGATGTGATGACTGCCACATCGGGGTTAAGCCTGAGGAACGAGCGGTCGAACTCATCAGCCTCCACCGCCAGACGATTACCCTCGCCCAGCACAAGATTGCTGCTGAAGTTCTTCGATATTCCACCCAGAAAGGCATTGCCACCCACGCCACACGCATGGTTGAGCCACGCAATGAGTGTCGAGGTTGTGGTCTTGCCATGAGTACCTGCCACAGCCATAACATACTTACCCTCCGAAAGATGGCCAAGCATCTGCGAGCGTTTCTCCATCTTGAAGCCGCCACGGCGGAAGTACTGCATCTGGGGATGCTCCTCGGGGACTGCGGGGGTATAGACCACAAGCGTGGAGTTTACAAAACGATAAGCAGAGGGGATATGCTCGACACCATCCTTGTAACACACCGTAGCACCCTCGGCCTCAAGCTCACGCGTGAGAGGGGTTTCGGTACGGTCGTAACCGGCGACTATCTTACCCTCGTGCAGAAAATAGCGAGCCAAGGCACTCATGCCTATGCCGCCAATACCCATGAAATATATGTTATTAAAGTGTTTCATACGCTACCACTCCTTTTCTATCTGGCGCACCACACGCTCGGCAGCATCGGCCACGCCCAACTTAACTATATTTTTGGCAAGCTGCTCCAGGCGAGCCTTGTCGCCAAGCAACTCAAGCGCACGCTCCATACCCTTTGACACAGCCTCCACATCACGCACCATCTCGGCAGCATCCTTCTCCACAAGAGCCATGGCATTCTTGGTCTGATGGTCCTCGGCAACATTGGGCGAGGGGACAAACAACGTGGGCTTACCCACCAGACACAGCTCCGATACCGTGCATGCACCACTGCGCGAGATTACCAGGTCAGCAACCTCATAGGCATAGTCCATGCGCTCGATAAAGGCTCCCTGCCAGATGTTCCTTGTGGGATGCTCCTGCAAGAACGCACGCATCTCCTGCTCGTAATACTTGCCCGTCTGCCATATGACCTGCACCGGAGCCTCGCCCTCAAGCGAGAGAATCCAACGCTTCATCATCTCATTCAGGGTACGTGTGCCGAGCGAACCTCCGACTACGAGCAACGTAGGCATATCTGCCTTCAGACCATAATACGACAACGCCTCCTCGCTCTTTTGCTTGCAAGGTGCAAAATTGCCACGCAACGGATTACCCGTCATAATGATGCGGTCGGCGCGGAAGAATCGCTCCATATCGTCATAGGCCACACATATACGGCGAGCCTTGCGCGAAAGAATCTTATTTGTAACACCTGCATAGGAGTTCTGCTCCTGGATAACCGTAGGCACACCCATACGTTGCGCAGCCCACAACACTGGAGCAGATGCGTAACCACCAAAGCCCACAACTATATCGGCCGAGAAATCGCGAATGACCCTCTTGGCACGGCTCACGCTCTGCACAACCTTGAAGGGAACAAGCAGGTTCTTCAAATCAAAACGCCGTTGCATGCCTGCGATGGGCAACCCCACAATATCGTATCCCAAGGCGGGAACCTTCTCCATCTCCATCTTGCCCTCGGCACCCACAAAGAGAATCTCCACCTTGTCGCCATGTCGCTGCTTCAACGCCTCGGCCACAGCCACAGCAGGGTATATATGTCCTCCGGTGCCTCCGCCGGAAAGTATTACTCGTTTCATTATCTTGTTTTATATTACACTTCGTCATCACCGCTATGTGACGACACATCTTACTTCCAAAATTTCAAAATATACTATCGTCCCCAGCTCTCTCTGTCCAGCGAGCGGTAGCCTATCGCCTCGGAGATGTGCTGCGGCTCGATATCCTCCACTCCCGCCAGGTCGGCAATCGTGCGAGCCACCTTGATTATGCGGTCGTAGGCTCGTGCCGATAGTTGCAGGCGTTCCATGGCGGCATCCAGCAGTCGGCGTGCCGCTGCACTCAGTGGACAGAACCTGCGCAACATGGCCGACGACATCATTGTGTTGGTGTGTATGCCCAGCCCCTTGAAGCGCTCGGCCTGAATCCTGCGCGCACTTATAACTCGCTCACGCACCACGCTGCTTGGTTCCGAGGAGAGCTCCGAAGAGAGTTCCTCACGCCCGACAGGCGTAACCTCAACATGCAAATCTATGCGGTCCATCAATGGTCCCGACACACGCCCCAGGTAGCGATGCACCGCCGCAGGTGAGCAGCTACACTCCTTGGTGGGATGGTTGTAATAACCACAAGGGCATGGGTTCATGGATGCCACAAGGGTAAAGTTCGAGGGGTAGTCCACTGCATAGCGCGCCCTGGCTATCGATATGTGTTTATCCTCCAGGGGCTGACGCAGCACCTCCAGCACTCCATGACCGAACTCTGGCAACTCATCCAAAAACAGCACTCCATTATGCGCCAGCGACACCTCGCCGGGCTGGGGATTCTGACCTCCACCTATCAACGCCACGGGCGATGCCAGGTGGTGTGGCGCGCGGAACGGACGATGCGACATAAGGCCTCGGCTTGCACCCAGCTTACCCGCCACGGAGTGAATCTTGGTGGTCTCCAGAGCCTCCTCCATACTCATGGGCGGCAATATCGACGGCATACGCCTTGCCAGCATGGTCTTACCCGACCCCGGAGGACCTATCATAATTACGTTGTGACCTCCCGCAGCAGCAATCTCCAGCGCACGCTTCACATGTGCCTGCCCCTTCACATCGGCAAAGTCATCGACATACGCCTGCTCCTCCGACATATTGGGCATAGCACTACATGTTGGCTCCAATTTTGTTTCGCCACACAGCGCAGCAGCCAGCTCCTTGAGCGAGCCTACGGCATAGGCTTCGATACCTTCAACCACAGCCGCCTCCATGATATTATCGTGCGGAACATATATCTTCTTAAAGCCTTGCGAGCGAGCCTCTGCAACTACGGGCAGTACTCCCTTGACTCCCCTTATAGAGCCATCGAGCGATAGCTCCCCCACAAAGACCGAATCCTCAAGTTCTGCGGCCTCCAACTGCTCGGTAGCAGCCAGAATAGCAACAGCAATAGGCAAATCGAAGCCCGAGCCCTCCTTGCGCAAATCGGCAGGAGCGAGGTTCACAACGCACTTGCGGGCAGTCATCTTATAACCCGAATTTTCAAATGCCGAACGCACACGCTGCTCACTCTCCTTAACAGCATTATCGGGCAGACCTACAAGATAAAGGCCCAAACCTCCACCCGTGATGCTAACCTCGACAGTTACCATCACAGCCCCTATGCCCGACACGGCACCTGTATGTGTTCTGACTACCATTGCGTTAGAATGGGACATCTTCGCCAAAAGGTGCAACCTTATCCAGATTGGGCGAACCCTGATTCAAATCAAACTCACTGCTTCCCATAGCCGAGCCCAAGCCTCCCGCCACGGGGACTCCTGCTGTGCCATCGACAATCTCACCGACCGAAGCACCACCCATGACGGTGTTATAGACAGGTGTAGAACTCATAGGATCGGCTGCCGTAGAGTTCTCATCAACCTCCATATCGGCAAAGCGCGCCTGGTCCTTCAAGAAACGCAGCTTGACATCGCACACCGCTCCGTTACGGTGCTTGGCAAGGACAATCTCGGCCAAGCCCGCCGTAGGCATACCGTTCTCGTCGGTATTCATGCCATAGTACTCGGGACGGTGGATAAATGCCACAATATCGGCATCCTGCTCAATAGCTCCCGACTCACGCAGGTCGCTGAGCTGCGGACGCTTGGAACCGCCACGCTGCTCGGTGGCACGGCTGAGCTGCGAGAGGGCAATCATAGGCACGTTCAGCTCCTTGGCAATGGCCTTGAGCGTACGTGAGATGAAGGCCACCTCCTGCTCGCGGTTACCACTACCCTTGGTGTCCTGGCTACCTGTCATAAGCTGAAGGTAGTCGATGACAATAATCTTAATATCGTTATGAATCTTCAGTCGGCGTGCCTTCGAGCGGAACTCAAAGACCGACAGCGCCGGTGTATCGTCAATATAGAGAGGGGCTGTGCCCAGAGGCTTGGTGGCACTCTCAAGGTGACGCCACTGCTCGGGGGTAAGTCGGCCCGACTTGATGTCGTTGCTGTAAAGACCCGTCTCGGCAACTATCAGACGCATCATGAGCTGCACGGCAGACATCTCAAGCGAGAAGAATGCCACAGGCGCCTGATGCTCGATGGCCATATTGCGCGCCATGGAGAGCACAAATGCAGTCTTACCCATCGAGGGACGTGCCGCGATGATGATAAGGTCGCTGGGCTGCCATCCCATGGTGACTCTATCCAGAGCCATGAAGCCCGAAGGCACTCCGTTAAAGGCCGAGGAGTTCTTGCTCGCCTCCTCAATCTGTGCCAACGCCTTGGCGAGAATATCCTTGGCATTCTGTACCGAACGCTTGACGTGGCCCTCGGCAACCTTGAAAATCTCACCCTCGGCAAAACCTATGAGGTCGGTGACATCCTGGTCCTCGTCATAGGAGCGGCGCTGAATCTCGGTAGCCGAGCGGATAAGCTCACGCTGGACATACTTCTGCGCAATGATTTTGGCATGGAACTCCACATTCGCCGCCGAGCCCACCTTCTGCGTGAGCTGTGCCAGATATGACGCTCCTCCCACCTGCTTGAGCTCCTTGCGCACTTTCAGACGCTCGGTGACGGTGTAGAGGTCGATGGGTTTAAGCTCGGTCGAGAGCGACTCAATAGCACGATAGATGATGCGATGCTCCTCGGTGTAGAAGGTGTCAGCCGTGATGTACTCCTGCACGGCGATGATGCTGTCACGCTCCAACATCAGCGCACCCAGCACAGCCTCCTCAAGTTCAACGGCTTGGGGCGGTACGGTACCAGCCATAGGGGCCTCACTCAACTTATCATAAGCGGCACGATTAGCGGCCGAAGGGGTAAATTCTCTTGCCATAAATTTCAGAAAACAATTTTCAAGTTTCAAATTTAACAAAAATTGTCCAATCGGCAAGAACGAAACAATATGAATTTATTGAAAATTATAAACAGCCACTGTTAATAATTTACGGAGCGATATGCAGACTATGACGCGAAGTGGCCAGAACAGCAACACTCAGGCGCACGTCGCCAACCGCATAGAGTATCGCCGAGCCCAGCGACATGATGGTTGCTCCCGTAGTAAATACATCATCCACAAGCAACACATGTTTGCCTCGAAGACGCTCCGGATGGCACACACGAAAGATTCCCTCGACATTATCCCAACGCTCGGAAGCGGTGTGCGACACTTGGCTTGTATTGTAGCGGCTCCTGCGCACGCTACCGGTATCACACTCAACGCCCAACTCACATGCTATGCCACGAGCCAGATACTCCGACTGATTATATCCTCGACTTATATGGCGACGCCAATGAAGTGGTACGGGAACAACCACATCAACTTCGGAGAACAACCCCTCCTCCTTTAAGCATGCACCATACCAGCGACCCATGTCATAGGCTGTACGCCAGCGGCCATTATATTTGAAATCATGGATAACCTTTCGCCACGGACTACCCTCGACATACCACAAGAATGCCGCCGCACGTTCGACAGGCAACAATCCCCAAAAGCGTTCACACATAAGATTGTGTTGCTCGGCCCACAGGTATGTGAGCGGTGCTTCAACTTCACACATAGAACACACCACAGCACCACCCCTTCGCAACGACGCACCACACACCGGACACACCCGAGGCAGAACGAGCGACAGCACATCGTCAAGCATATTACTGAGCATCGACATCGACCGAAATGTTTATTGACTTATACTCCTGATGAGCCCTGACGCCCTCCACAGCCTCACGCACCAGCTCGCGGGCACGAGCCATCGAGCGACCATTCTCAATCTTTAGCATGACGTGCATGATATAGACTCCGCGTATGCGGTCCACCAAAGGTGCTACGGGGCCAAACACCCTGCCACCAAATTTCTCACGCATAAGCGAGGCAAACCACACCGCACCCTGACGCAACAACATAGCCTTCTCGCTACGTAGCGTGAAACGTATCAGTCGGGAATAGGGAGGGTAGCCGAAGTGATGACGCTCGGCGAGTTCGCTGCGCGCCATGGCATCGTAGTCCCCACTCTCAACCCACTGCATGATGGGATTCTCGACCTCTGAAGTCTGAATAACCACGACACCTTCGCTTTCACGCCTTCCCGCACGCCCTGCAACTTGTGTCATAAGTTGGAAAGCACGCTCCGAGGAGCGGAAGTCGGGGTTACATATAAGATTGTCGGCATTGAGTATGCCCACGACCGTAGCACGCGAGAAATCAAAGCCTTTGGTTATCATCTGCGTGCCGACAAGTATATCCGTTTCGCCACTCTCGACACTGCGCACAATGCGGCGATAGGCACTCTCGGAGGTTGAGGTGTCACGATCGAGGCGTGCCACACGAGCCTCGGGAAAAAGCTCCGCCACAGCCTCCTCAACACGCTCCGTACCAAAGCCCATAGGCCTAAGGTCGGCCGTCTCACACTGAGGACAGTGGTGCGGCACATCGGCCGAATAACCACAATAGTGGCACTCCATGCGATTACCCTGGCGGTGCATGGCAAGTGTCACGTTGCAATGCGGACAGCGCATAGTCCAGCCGCAACCGCTGCACTGTACGTAGGGGGTGAAACCTCGACGGTTCTGAAACAGCATTACCTGCTCGCCCCTGCCCAAAGCCTCCTGCATGGCACGTATGAGGTGAATGTTAAAATGTTTGTTGCGTTCTCCACGCTTCACCGAGCGCATGGTATCCGACAGGATTATGCGTGGGGGCTTCGCCTCGCCATAACGCTCCTCCAGGCGTGAATAACCATACTTTCCCCATTGGGCATTGGCATAACTCTCGAGCGAGGGTGTGGCACTGCCGAGCAATGTCTTTGCACCCGAGAGCGAGGCAAGCACCACAGCGCAGTCTCGTCCCTGATAACGGGGTGCGGTGTCGCTCTGCTTATAGCTCTGGTCATGCTCCTCATCCACAACCACAAGTCCCAAATTGTTTAGCGGCAGAAACAGTGCCGAGCGAGCCCCCACAACAAGCTCACCCCCTCGGCTGCGCGCCAGACGCAGATAGCTCTCGGTGCGGCGCAGAGGTGTAAGTTTGGAGTGATATGCCGACACACGACTGCCAAAAACCTCTCGCATGCGGTCGATGAGCTGACTCGTGAGTGCTATCTCGGGCACAAGCAGCAACACATCTCGCCCCCGGGCAAGCACCTGAGCGATGAAGTGCATATATATTTCGGTCTTGCCCGAGCCTGTGATTCCGTGCAGCAGATGCACGGCGCATCCCGCAGTGTAGGAGTGCGAAATCTCCTCGACAACACGCTGCTGCGCAGGCGATAGTTTAGGCAGGTTGAACGCAACCGCTTCGGGTAACTCCGCAACTCTTTCGCGCTCATTAACAACAATATACCCCGCCTTGCGCAGAGCATTTATCTGCGTGGAGTCGCACCTCAGCAGGCGGCGTGGCATCTCACCATAGATGTTTAACTTCGCCTTATCAAAACCAAGCATCTCCTCCAGAGCCTCGGCTCGGCGTGGCGCACGGCGGCGCATACGTTCACACTCCGCCAGCAAAGCCTCGCCGCTATGGTCCGCAGCAAAAGCGATGTATGGCTCGGTGCGTGGCTGAAACTCCTGCTGCACAAACTCCACCTCGTCAGAGCCCTTGGGCTTCACAAGCGAGGGCAATGCCATGCGCATGACCTCGCCCAGCGTACACATGTAATACTCGGCCAGCCACTCCCAGAAACGCATCTGTTGCGTCCCAAGCAGAGGCACATCGTAAAGTCTGCGGGTGATGCTCTTGACACGCTTGACCTGGGGAGGGGTGTCGTGCAACCGCCACACAATGCCGGTGTAGATATTGCGCGCACCAAACTGCACAGCAACGGCATCACCCTCGCCCACCTGCACCCCATCGGGCACGGCGAAGCAATAGGCTGGCTGGGCAAGCGGCAATACTATGTCGGCATATTGTGGCATACGAGCAGTGGATTTTAATAGCAAATATATGAAAGTTTTTCAAAAAAATAGTATCTTCGCTACATATAACCTAATCAAGCCATTCGTTTAGCGGAGGAAAAGAGATGAATTACGACAATGCCATAGCCGAGGTTGATTGGTATTGCAGCCTTGTAAGGAACAGGGTGCGTTGCTGGGGCGGTGAGCTCAACAGCGACGCCCGAAGTCTGCTTATCGGCAACATGCTGAAGATTGCTGACCGCCGCGACAAACTGCAATTCAAGCAACTGAAAAACGCTTACTACATAGGCGAGCTGGATGAGGAGGGCATGCTCGACGGCTTTGGCATAGTGACCCACACCACAAAGAACCCCGACCGCTGGGTGATGCAGGCGGGCGAATGGCACGAGGACCGCGCCCAGGGATGGCACACGTTTTACGACTCGGACTGTCCTAAGTCGAAGCACTTTCTTGCACTCGTAAAGTTTCAGGGAGAGCGTAAATCGGAGAGCGGCATCATAGAGTTTTCAATCGCCGAGCATGGCTCAAACTTCACACGCCGCAAATATCGCCGCTATGCAGGATTTTCGTGGACTACGCTGGTTGTGGGATTGACAATGGTCTTCTTCCTTCTCTTCCTGCTCACACGCCGCATACGACTGAGCCTTGTGGGGTGTGGCATTGTGGCTGCGCTATATACAATAGGGGCCCTGAGGGAGAGGCAGTAGTTACAAAATCTCGGCGACAACGAAATTACTACCCCCGACAAACACCGCATCCTCTTTATCAGCCATCTTCAAGGCATGCTCCAACGCCGCAGCAACACTCTGCACCACATCACCCTGCAACCCTTGAGCCGCAGCCTTTAGGGCAAGCTCCTCGGCAGGCAATGCCCGAGGCGAGGATGCCTGCGTGAAGATGTAATGAGCCGTGCGTGGCAAAAGAGGCAACACCTGCGACAAATCCTTCTCGCGGGCAAAACCCAGGATGCACACAACCCTCTGGTGGGATACCACAAGCCTTTCGAGTTGCTTTGCCACATACCTCATGCCGTGTGCATTATGGCCCGTATCGCACACCACCAGCGGCTGGCGCGACAGCACCTGCCAACGTCCCACAAGATGGGTGGTGGAGGCTGCCGAGGCGAGCCCCTCAAAGTATGCTTTACGGGAGATGGTGAGTGGCGAATGGCTATGCAGCACATCCAGGGCCGCCGAAGCTGTCACCACGTTATTGTATTGATAATCACCAAGAAGGTCGAGCCTTACATCAAACTCCTCACCATCGCGCTGGCGACGCAAAGCGAAACTATTGTGCATACCCTCGCTCCCACATCCGACCACACCAAAACATTGCTGCGCAAAATAGAGCGGAGAGCCCATCTTCTCTGCCACCGAGGCAAACACCTCATCACACTCGGCACTATGCTCACCCACAACCACAGGAACTCCCCGCTTGATGATGCCCGCCTTCTCGCCGGCGATTGCCTCAAGTGTAGAGCCCAGCAGGTCGGTATGGTCAAGGCCTATGTTGGTGATGACGCTGAGCAGAGGGGTGATTATGTTTGTTGCATCGAGCCTGCCTCCAAGCCCTGTCTCGATGACTGCCACCTCAACATCCTGCTCGGCAAAGTGAGCAAATGCCATGGCTGCCGTAATCTCGAAGAACGAGAGCCCCAGGCGCTTGGTATCGGTCAGGTGGGTGGCCACAAAATCAACCACCTCCTGCTGGGTAATCATCTCTCCATCAACACGTATGCGCTCACGGAAATCCTTCAGGTGGGGCGAGGTGAACAATCCCACACGATAGCCCGCATGCTGAAGCACCGAAGCTATCATGTGCGAGGTCGAGCCCTTGCCGTTGGTACCCGCAATGTGAATAGTGAGGTAGCTCTGCTGCGGATTGCCTATTGCGCAGCAAAACTCCGCAATTCGCTCCAGCCCGGGTTTATATGCCGCCGCACCTACCTGCTGAAACGAGGTAAGTTGGTTGAACAGAAAGTCTAAAGTCTGTGCGTAGTCCATGATTATGCAACAAGGTGATTCTTGCGTTTTATTCTGTAAGCTAAAAAGTACAGCACACCGAGCAGCGACACAAGCAGCGACATACGCCCCACCCAGTCACCATACTCCACATAGAGGGTTTTATTGCTACGCACCTCGACATCTGATGTCAGCACACCTCGCTGCTCCCAGCCCATGCTCTGAACAATGTCACCGCGCGAAGTGATGAAACCCGACACACCCGTGTTGGCACTGCGTGCAATGGCACGGCGGCACTCGATGGCTCGCAGGCGGCAGTAGTCAAACAATCGCTTATGGCCCGGAGTATTACCCCACCAGCCGTCATTCGACATCACAAGCATCAGCTCGGCACCCTCGCGCGCAAACCTCGCAAAGCAGTCGCCATAAATACCCTCATAGCAGATTGCGGGGCCATACTTTACACCCGCCTTGCTGAAGACCGTAGCCTTATCGTTACGCCCCAGCTGGCCCGTGATACCACCCAAATCGACAAACTTATCAAGGAAATCGGTAAATGGCATGGTCTCAACGCCAATGACAAGGCGCATCTTGTGGTGCAACTTCTGCTCGCCGTCGGCATTCACAGCCACGGCCGAGTTATAGACATCGTAATACCCACCCCACGCCGAACGTGCCGTAGGGGTTGGTTTCATCGGTGAATCATATTGTTTGATGGTGGTAGCACCCGTAACCAGCATGGTATTGGGGTGTTGTGATTGAACCGCCTGAATTATCTGCTCCATAACCTCACCCTGCAAGGGCTCGTCATCGTCAAGCCGCTCGGGCAGAGCAGTCTCGGGCAACAGAGCCACACTACTTGACGAAGGGGTCTGGGCCAAAAGGTCGAGGATGTTTTTGGTCTGCGCATGCTCGCTGCCGCTGAACTTCTCCTCGTAGCAATCGACATTGGGCTGAAGCACCGACACCTGAACACTCTTTTCAGAGGGTTCATAGCTCCAATACATCACCAGCGACACCACCAAAGGTATCACAACCACCGCCGCAGCCCTCACCACAGACCACCGCTTGCGGCAAATGACAGCCTCGAAGATGGCTATATTACACATCACAACCCACAACGAGCCACCAAAGACTCCCGTGGCAGAGTACCACTGCACAGCCCACACATCGCGCGAGAAACCGTTACCCAGCGTAAGCCACGGAAACGACAGCACCTCGGCCGAGGTGTAGAGATACTCGGTGGCTACCCACGTACAGGCAAGGAGTGTATATGCCAGGGCACGCGATGCACGCTTCGACACGTAGTGATAGAGCATGAAGCCCACCAGATTCCAGAACGTAGAGAACAAGGTTGCAGTGATGGGCCCTATGGGCGCAGCTATCCACACCCACCATATCGTGGCGATGTTCCACAACACAAAGGTCAGGGCTGCCCACCCCGCCATGCGCCACCAATCACGCATAGAGTCGGAGTACGACGCACTGATAAGCATCAGCGGCACAAGTGCCACCACCAACGTAAGTCCCGTTGCACCCAGCCACGCAGGTACAAGCATCGCAAGGCTCAAGGCAACACATAAAAGTTTTATTTTCAACGACATAGGCTCTACTCCTTTTCCATTTTATCAATATACAGCACTCCATCCAGATGGTCAATCTCGTGCTGAAAAATTACAGCCGTAAAACCACTCACAGTGTCGGTATGCTCCACAAAATCGAGGTCACGATAACGCAACACTATCTGCTGCGAGCGGCTGACCACACCCCTCATTTCGGGCACCGAGAGGCAACCCTCACCGCCGAGTTTCATCTCGCCCGGCATTGCCAAAATCTCGGGATTGAGGAAAAACTCAAATGGCTCACCCTCCTTGTCAAATCGTTGCACGGCAACCATTCGGCGCAGGATGCCCACCTGCGGAGCTGCTATGCCCACGCCCTCATTTTCGGGATTCTGCACCGTAGCCAGCATGCGGCGACAAAGCGTAGCAAGCTCTTCGGTTGCCACCATCCCGCGGTTCATGGGCTGCGACTTGCTGCGCAGAAGCAGCGAATCGGCACGATTTGAAATGGTTGTCAGCGACATGATATCACCCTCGCCACCAAAAATCACCTCACGCTCGGCAGAGGTGAATCCCCCACACGAACTAAGTAACAGAGCGCAACTCAATATGACTAAAAATTTTTTCATTAAACATTCCATTTAGATTGCAAATATACGAAAAAAACCACGGCTCGGCATTGCACGAGAAATAAAATCAAATTATCGCCAAAAATTTGTTTCCCACTCTGCGATATACTATCTTTGCTACTGCAAGAAAAATATTGGCTCATGGAGAAGAGTTTTTCAATTTGCTTTGACCACTTCACCGCATTAAACGACATGCCGACAGCCGACAGGGCTCTTGTTGAAGCTGCCCGCCAGGCGACAGTGTTGGCCCATGCCCCATACTCCAACTTCAGGGTGGGTGCTGCGGCACGCCTGCAAGGCGGCGAGATAGTGGTGGCGGCCAACTGCGAGAGCGAGGTGTTTCCCTCGGGGATGTGCGCCGAGCGGGTGTTACTTTACAACCTGCAAACAAACTACGGCAAGTATAGAATTGAAGCCCTGGCAATAGCCTCACAACCCGACGAGCATGAGTGTTACCCCTGCGGAGCATGCCGTCAGAGCCTGCTCGATGCCGAGCGCAGGCAGCAAAGCCCCATACGCATCATCATGAGCAGCCGCACTACGGCCACCGTAGTTGCCTCGGCAGCAACCCTGCTACCATTTTCATTCAGACTATGATACATATTGAAGATATTTTATACGAGGACAACCACATCATTGTGGTAAACAAGCGCTGCGGCGACCTGGTGCAACCCGACCGCGAGAGTGATGAGGCGCTGGAGAACGACATCAAGGCGATGATAAAGGTGCGTGACCACAAGCCAGGGGATGTGTTCCTGGGCGTTGTTCACCGCATCGACCGCCCCGTGAGCGGAGCGGTGATTTTTGCCAAGACATCGAAGGCCCTCACACGCCTGAACGAGATGATTCGCAGCGGCGAGATTCGCAAGACATACTGGGCAATCGTGGAGGCCCGCCCGCCACAGGACGAGGCTTCGCTCACCCACTACATCGTACGTGACGGCCGCACAAACCGCTCACGCGCCTACGACAAACCCAAGGCCGATGGCAAGAAGGCCATGCTGAACTACCGCCTGCTGGGCTGCTCGACACGTTACACACTGCTGGAGGTGGAGCTATTGACTGGACGTCACCACCAGATTCGTTGCCAGCTCTCGAAGATTGGCTGCCCGATAAAGGGTGACCTGAAGTATGGCGCAAAGCGTTCAAACCCCGATGGAGGCATCTCGCTACACTCACGCCGTGTGGAGTTTTTGCATCCCGTGCGCAAAGAGCCCATCAGCATCACAGCACCTACTCCAAAGGATAATTTGTGGGAGTTTTTTGAAGGATTGAAATAGCCGGCCATGAGACTACTTATTCAACGTGTAAGCCGCGCATCGGTCGGCATCAACAACTCGCTGCACTCATCAATAGGCAAGGGCCTGCTGGTTTTGGTAGGCATAGAGGAGGCTGACGGTCAAGAGGATATAGATTGGCTCACAGGTAAACTCGTTCGCCTGCGCATCTTTGACGATGAGAACGGGGTGATGAACCTTGACCTGGGTCAGGTCAAGGGCGAGGTGATGATAGTGAGCCAGTTCACGCTCCACGCCTCAACCAAGAAGGGTAACCGCCCATCTTACTTCCGTGCCGCACCCGAGGCCATCTCCCGTCCCATGTACGAGAGGTTTGTGGCGGCGGTGGAGCAGGCCACAGGTAGCAGGGTTGCCACGGGAGTGTTCGGTGCAGACATGCAGGTGGAGCTTGTAAACGACGGCCCCGTAACAATATGGATTGATTCACGCAACAGAGAGTAAATGAGAAGAAGAACACGCAAATTAAGCCCCAACAGAGCCATTATATATATAGTCTTGCTGGCCCTGCTGTGGTGTGCGAAATACATATACGAAAATAGGCTCGGCACAGAGCACATTCAGAAGGGAGATACTTCGCTGCTGGTTTCCTCGCAGGCGCATGCCGAAGAGTTACAGCCTCAGCAAGAGCATCAGCAGAAGAGCGAGGAATCGGAGAGTTCATCCTCTAAGAGCGCACGCGATGCCGCCCCAAAGCATAAATACTCGGGATGGGCAGAGCTGCCTGCCGAGCGCAAGGCGAAGAACCTCTACTACGCCTACCACCTCATAGCCGAGGAGCAGGCCGATGACCCACGCCGCAACTACGCCGTATGTTTCGACAGCGAGCAGCACTGCCCCGCATGGATTGCAGCCATCCTGCACCCCTCGTACAATGGCGACACAAAGCGCATCGACAACTATCAGTTCGACCCGCAGCTGCCCGTAAACATACAACCCAACCTGAAACGCTCGTATGGAGGCGACTACTCGCGCGGACATCTGCTCGGCTCGGCCGAGCGCAACATATCGCGCGCAGCCAACACGCAGACCTTCTACTCAACCAACATCGCCCCACAAATACGCATAGGATTCAACTCGGCGGCGGGCGCGTGGAACAACCTTGAGGCATTGGTCGAAAAGCAGATATGCGCCGACACGCTGTATGTGGTTACGGGATGTATATTCGACGAGTTCACCGACAGCGACGGCACGTCCATTCAGCCCACAACCATCACCAACCGCAACGACGAGAAACCAATTGGCGTCCCCACAGCATACTACAAGGCTCTGCTACGCACACGCCGTGGCGACACGGGCAAGAGTGTCCTCGAGTGCAAGGCCTCGGAGCTAAAGTGCGCAGCCTTCGTCGTAGGCCACCGCTCGGCAAAGGGGCGCAAACCCTCGGCCAAGGAGTTGATATCAATCAAGGAGCTGGAGCGACTCACAGGTGAGAAATTTTTTGTAAACGTTAAACATGCCCCCAAGAATCAGGCCGAGCCCGCCGACTGGGGTTTGTAAAGGAGAAGGATAATGGATATAGCACAAGCGAAACGTAAGGAGAATATTGCCGAGTATATATTGTACTTGTGGCAGATTGAGGATTTGCTCAGGGCGTTGCAGTTCAGCCCCGAGGCGATATATTCACAGTTGGTGGCACCACGCTCGATTGACGAGGAGCAGAAGCACCTCTACCTGTTGTGGTACATGGACATAGTAAACCTGCTGCGCAAGGAGGGCAAGGAGGAGAGCGGACATCTGGAGCATACACTACACCTGATTGGCGATGTGCATAACCTCCACCTGCAACTGATGCAAAACCCCATAGGAGAACACTACCGCACAATCTTTGCACGCCTCGCACCACAGCTGCCCATGCTGCGCACACTTGTCAAGAAGGAGAACATCAGCGACACCGAGCTCTGCTTCCGCTCGCTCTATGCCGCCATGCTCTACCGCATAAAGGGCGACACAAAACACAGCGATGCCATTAACGACACCATTGAATTGGTGTCTCCCGTGGTGGCCGAGCTTGCTGCCATGTATGGCAAAGTGGAGCGTGGTGAGGTCGATTTATTTCAGGATATGTAGTCTTAGGAGCCTGAAAAATGGGTTCAAAAGCCCCTCTCAAGGGGCAAATACGGCAGGAAAAAGCAATTTTATTTACAAATTATTTTGTTAAATCAGAAAATCGTTTTACCTTTGCCCCTCGCAAAGATTATGCTGCATGGCATAATTGAAGCAAATATGTGAAACAAACACAAAAAACGATATCGTTATGGCAATGAAAAGAACTTACCAGCCTTCTCGCCGCAAGAGAATCAACAAGCATGGATTCCGTCAGAGAATGGCTACTGCCAATGGTCGCAAGGTATTGGCAGCGCGTCGTGCAAAGGGACGCAAGAAGCTGACCGTTTCTGACGAGTCAACTTTCAAGTATGCTTAATTTTACCTACTCGGTAAAATAAGAAGGGGCTGGACGCAGTCCCTTCTTGTTTTTTATATCCCACCCCTCTCGGGCACACTTTATGTATTGACAGGGGTATGTATAATCTGAAAAAAATATTCCTGGCAGCCATCGTGGCGTGCATCACCATCCTCGGCATATCGTTCTTTGCCGTCAGGCGCCACTCAACGCATCACACCGCCACCCCGCTCTTTCATCACAACATACAGCAACTAAAGGAGTTATGCTATGCGAAATACAGGCAGAGCATTCGCTTTATGGCATACGCCAACCATGCCATGCGGGACTCTATGCCCACCACGGCAGCTCTGTTTCACGCCATGGCCCGAGCCGACGCCATACACCTGAGCAACTGCCGCCACGCCATAGAGGCTCTGGGCGGGAGAGTTTCATTACCCATAATCACCCCCACCACATTTTCGCATTCGGTGGCACACCTTGAAAATGCCTTAAGCAGCAAGTGGCAAACCCACTACGAGCATATGCCCGCATACATCACCCAAGCCCTTGCCGACAACAACCGCTACGTTGCCCGCATGCTCACCTGGTGCGATGCGTGCGATGCAAAGCAGATTCTCCTGCTCAGGCAAATACTCAACGACAGCGTGCATCACAAGTATCACTTTCACGTATGCCCCACTTGCGGCGACATCACGTGGGAGGAGGTTCGCACACGTCACTGCCCTCAATGTATGACCGAGAGCGAAAAGTTTTTCGTAATAGAGCCTACTGCCAGATAATATTCTTTTTACTCTCAACGTATTTTTGTATATTTGCAATGGAATAAAATTAAACAAAATGAAAACAGCCATTACAGAGACAATAAAATACATAGGCGTAGACGATACCGACCTTGACCTATTTGAGAGTCAATATATTATTCCCAACGGCATATCCTACAACTCGTATCTTATTATGGATGAGAAGATTGCCATAATGGATACAGCCGACAGCCGCAAGAGCGAGGAGTGGATGGCAAACCTTGGGCGCGAGCTTCAGGGTCGCACACCCGACTACCTTGTGGTGCAGCACATGGAGCCCGACCATGCGGGCAGCATAGCCGTTGTGCTGGAGCACTACCCCAACCTAAAGATTGTGGCATCGAAGCGTGCATGTGACATGTTGCCCCAATTCTTTGAGGATGTGGATTTCAGCCAGAACATCATAGCAGTGAAGGAGGGTGAAACACTCTGCCTGGGTGCGCACACACTGCAATTCTTCATGGCTCCGATGGTGCATTGGCCCGAGGTGATGATAACATACGACCAGAAGGACAAGGTGGTATTCTCGGCCGATGGGTTCGGTAAGTTCGGAGCATTGAGCCACGAAGAGGACTGGGCCTGCGAGGCACGCCGTTACTACTTTAACATCTGCGGCAAATATGGCGCACCGGTGCAGACGCTGCTCAAGAAGTTAGCGACGCTGGAGGTGGAGCATATATGCCCGCTGCACGGCCCTGTGTTGAGCGAGAATCTCGGCTACTACATAGCTCTTTACGACACATGGAGCCGTTACGCAGTAGAGACCGAGGGCATATTCATCGCCTACGCATCAATACATGGCGGGACGGCTGCCGTAGCACATAAGCTGAAAGAGATTCTTGAGGCGAAGGGTGCACCCAAAGTGTCGATTGCCGACCTGAGTCGTGACGATATGGCCGAGGCTGTGGAGGATGCCTTCCGCATGGACAGAATGGTGGTGGCCGCAGCATCATACGATGCCGACGTATTTCCTCCCATGCACGACTTTCTGCACCACCTGAAGCTCAAGACCTATCAAAACCGCCGTGTGGGCATCATTGAGAATGGTTCGTGGGCACCTTCGGCAGCACGCGTGATGCGAGGTATGCTCGAGCAGATGAAGGGCATAGAGATTGTCGAGCCTGTGGTGACTATCATCTCACGCATGAAACAGGCCGACATAAAACATCTGGAACTTTTGGCTGACCAGATGCTGAAATAGGAGAGTATAAAATAAGTGCCTGCCTTTCGTGGCAGGCACTTATTTTACTGCACAAACTCAAGCAAGGCCGCGGCACACTCTTCGGGCTCCTCAATGAAGCCCATGTGGCCGGAATTTTCAAGCCATGCGACCCTCGCCTGGGGATTCAGCGCAATGAACTCCTCGGCAGCCTCAACAGGGATGTAGGCGTCGTGCTTACCAAGTATAAAGAGTTGCTTAACCGAAGTGGTGCGGAGCATCTCATTCTGATCGACACGCTCAATCATGCCGCCCAGCAGAGCTACAATGCCCTCATCCTCTGTGACATGTACACACTCCACCAAATCGTCAATGTAATCCTTCAATCGCTTGCGGTTGTGCGGAGCGAAGCCCGTCTCGGGAGCCACACGCGCCAGAGCATCCTTCTTACCCGCCTTGACAAGGGCTATCTCGCGGCGGCGATTCTCACGCTTGAGCTCGGTGTCGGGGAAGGGCGAGGAGCTGAGCAGCACCAGACCCTCCAGACGCTCGGCATACTTGGCGCAGAAGGCCAAAGTGATGTATCCTCCCATGGAGTGACCCACCATGGTAACCTTCTCAAGCCCCAGCACATCAAGCATATCGCGCAGCACATCAGCCACATACTCCATAGTATGTACCTCACCCTGCACAGTCGAGATACCATGCCCGGGAATATCGACCGTGATAACACGCACCTTGGGCGTGAGCAGCGGCAGGAAGTCATCCCACACATACATTGACTCAAGATACCCATGCAATAACACTACGCACTTATCTCCTTTGCCCGAATCGGCTATATGCAGCGGTGTTGAGCCCGCCATAATAAAACTTTCCTTCATGTCAAGTGATTTTTGTCTGGTAAAAGTAACTATTTTTTTGCAAAAAATAAAATTCCGCATCGCTTGCAGCCAAAGAAGAGGGAGAGAGGTGAAAAAATATTTGTTTTGCGAGTGAAATATTTGTATTTTTGAAACCAAATTGATTTGTATCACATGCAGATAGAGATAATCAAGTGCCACGGCTCAGGCAACGAGTTTATAATGGTCGATGTGACCACCTTGCAGCCACCTTTTGGCGACATGGCAGCCTTCGCACAGCAGATGTGCAGCCACCCTGTGGTGGGTGGGGCTGACGGCATACTTTACGTTGTGCACGAGGGCGAGTACTACGCCATGCGCATGTTCAACCCCGACGGCTCGGAGGCAGAAATGTGTGGCAACGGAATACGATGTGTGGCACGTTTGGTGCAGGAGAGATACATCTCAGAGAAAGAGTTCACCCTCGTCTCGGGCAAGGGGCTCTACCCCATCTGCGAGGCCGAGCCTGTGAGTGACAACATAAAGACCTACGGCGTGGATATCAACGTAAGCCTCACGAGTTCCGACTTCGGATTTATGGCGGGCGCAGAGAGCCACATAGGCAAGGTGATACCCTCGCTTGACAAGGATTTGGCATTCACAGCCCTGAATCTTGGCAACCCCCACATCGTGGCGGCGGTGGAGAACATCGACATGGAACAGCTGAAAGAACTCGGGCAGAAGGTGCTGCTGCTAAAGGAGGATTTTCCTCGTGGCATAAATGTGAGTCTCTACTCACGCATAGGGCAGAACAGCATATTCGTAGCCACCTATGAGCGCGGCGCAGGCATAACCTACTCGTGCGGCACGGCCATGACGGCAAGCTCCACGGCAGCGGCACTTTTAGGATTGTGTGACAAGGATACCGACATAAAGGTTTACAATCGTGGCGGCATGGTGCGCTGCATGTGCCACCAGGCGGGGACAAAGATAACTACACGCCTCACGGGTAACGCCACATATCAGTGGAGAGGTTTATGCTGCTGGGATGGCAGGAAACTTGCGAGCGTCGAGCAGAGCGAGGAGTTTCATGCAGAGCAAAAAGCATACGAGGAGTTTGTAAAGTCGATACAGCGATAGTGATGAAAGGGTTGGCAGGAAGATTGATGATGGTTGTCATGCTCGGCATATTATGCTCGGCATGTAGTGTCACACGCAAACTCTCGGAAGGGGAGTACCTCCTGCAACGAGTAAAGATTGAGGCCGACAAGGAGGCTCCTCGCAAGGAACGCATAACGGCAACAACCCTTGAGCAGTATGTCCGCCAGACTCCCAACAAACGATTCCTCGGCACAAATTTCTATGTGTGGGCCTACAACCTGGCAAATCCGCAGAAGCACAACTGGTGGAACGACTTCAAACGCAAGGTGGGCGAAGAGCCCGTGCTGCTTGACCTCTCACTCACCCACAAGAGTGCGCAGAACCTGCAAACATACATGGACTCAAGGGGCTACTACTCGTCAAGCGTGAGCTACGAGATTGACACCACACGCCGCGCCAAGCGTGCCTACGTCACCTACCGCACACATCAGGGCGAGCCATACCGCATAAGTAACATAAGTTACGACTTCCGCGACCGACAATTAGCCCCCATCATCGAATCCGACACAGCACAGTCGCTACTCAAGGTGGGAGGTATATTCGACATACCCACGCTCGACAAGGAGCGCGAGCGCATAGCCCAATACCTCAACAACAGAGGATATTACAACTTCTCGATAAATAACATCGAGTACCGAGTCGATACCCTGGCAGGTAACCGCACAGCAAACGTGCGCATGATTATAAAGCCCAACATCGTGGGTTACGACGAGCGTGGACGTGCCATTACGGGCAACAACGAGATTTTCCGAATAAAGGAGATTAACGTCATAACCGACTACGACCCCGCCATAGCCGAGGACGACTACCGCAAGACGCTCATTGACACAACCCACTTCGAGGGGCTGAACATAGTGTCACAAGGCAAGCCCAACGTGCGCCCCGCAGTAATGCACACGGCCATACCTATGACACCCAACACCATCTACGACGCTTCGCGGGTGGACCGCACATACTCCGAGATTATGTCGCTGGGATACTTCAAGAGTGCCCGCATAGCCTTCGAGGAGATTCCCCGAGGGACCGACACAACTTATGTACACTACGCCGGAGAGGGTCGCAAGCCCTACTCGCCCCGCAGTTTCGAGAATATCGCCGAAAATAACTTGCGTTGTTATATACTCTGCTCGCCAACCCTCAAGCAGGGATTCAACGTCGAGCTGGAGGGTAGCACCACATCGAGCTTCTATGGACTGAGTGCAACGGTGGGATATCAGAACCGCAACCTCTTCCGAGGATTGGAAACGCTGAACGCCTCACTCACATTCGGTTACGAATACATGAAGGGCAAGCACGTGGCACGCCGCCGCGCCAACGAGGTGGGAGTGGCTGTGGGAATGCAATTCCCGCGTTTCATCACGCCTTTCCACATTGCCACACGCAACATAAACATGCCTCGCACCAAGCTCGAACTGTCGTTCAACTATCAAGATAGGCCCTACTACCGTCGTGACTTGTCGCGTGTGTCGTGGACATATTCATGGCGCAGCCTCAACGGCCGCTACCACTACCAGCTGCGTCCGCTCGACATAAACTGGATTAATGTGGGATACATCGACAACGACTTCTTCTCATCACTCGAGAACGAGTACCTGCGCCAGAGCTACCTCACACAAGCCATCGTAGGACTGTCGGCAAGCTACACATACAACAACCAAAACAAACACATAGGAGGCAACGCAACCCTGCTGAGAGCTAATTTCGAGTCGGCGGGTAACCTGCTGAACCTTGTCGAGAGCATTTTTTCGGAAAAGACATCAAACGGCGACTATGAGATTTTGGGTGTGCGCTACTCGCAATATGTGCGTGGTGACATAAGCCTGAGTCGCAAGATTGTGTTGGGCGAGCGCACAGCCGTGGCGGGTAGAGTATTTGCCGGTGTGGGTGTGCCCTATGGCAATTCAAGCGCATTGCCTTTCGACCGCCTGTTCTATGTGGGTGGTAGCAATAGCATGCGTGGATGGACCCCAAGAACTCTCGGCCCGGGAAACACACCTGCACAAAACACCCCCTACCCCGTGCAGATGGGCGACATGAGGCTCGAGGCTAACCTGGAGTTCCGCTTCCCCATATGGGGCATGTTCAACGGTGCCACATTCTTCGACCTGGGTAACGTGTGGTATTTGGGAGGTGACCGCCAGGACATACCTACGGATGGCATATTCAGGTGGAATGAGTTCTACAAACAGCTGGGATTCAACACAGGCATAGGTCTGCGTGTGGATATCAAGTTTGTGATTCTGCGCCTCGACTGGGGTGTGCAGCTTCACAACCCCAACATGCCCGAGGGTGAGCGATGGATAAGCAACCTCAAGTGGAAAAACACCGCCCTGAACTTCGGCGTGGGATACCCATTCTAAACAGCACGGCAAAAATAGTGGGCAGCACGACAAAAGAATAGTGGTGAATGTCTGGCAACATTCACCACCGTGTTAGGTTAGTTAGGTTAATGAGAAAACGTGGGTTGCCCCACATTGCTATTACAAAGATAAGATAATTTTTCTCTTTAGCAAAATTAAGAGCATCTTTTTTGCAAAATTTAACTATCCCACCACCATAATTTATTAATTTTTTTCATCCCGACACATCGTCATATTACACCGCCGAGGGCTGCAGGCGGCTCTCACCATCACGCTCAGCGCACTCTGGCACATTCCCATTGGGCGAAAGAAGAAAACTCGAATGACGATTGCGATAAATAGCCGGCGTCACACCATACTCCTTTTTGAAAAGTTTTATAAAATGTGACGTATTAGGGAAGGTACACTCGTTACCTATCTCTGATATGGATTTTGACGTTGAGATGAGCAGCAACCTCGACTGCATGAGTCGCTGACGTATGAACCAACGGTGTGGCGGCATCATGAAGTGACGGCGGAACTCCTTCTTGAACGAGGTGAGTGAACGATGACTGATGGAGGCAAGCTCCTCGATAGACATATCGCGGAAGATATGTGAATATACAACCCGCTCGAAATTGCCATAAGCCGCATCGACATTACTCAGCACCTTACTACGCAGACAACACTCATCCATCGCCACAATGGTATATATCAGCTCGGTCATCTTCAGATTCTCGGCAGCCGCATCATGGATGAAATTATCCTCATAGAGGAAACTTGTAACATGATTGAACAGATTGCGCAACGTGGCGGTTGCCGGCATAGAGACATGGTTGCGATTGCGGCACACATCACACGAATGAGCATTAACGGTGTTGATTGAATAGTTCATATTCAAGTTAAGCAATATGCGCTGCAACTGCTCGGGTGAATAATAGACCACAATCTGCTCGAAGCTGCGACTCTCCTCGGCGACATCCTCAACATAATGAGTACCTACACCCATATAAAAGACATCTCCCCGTGAAATTTTGTAACGCGAATCACCACAATACACATACTTTGTTCCCTTTACCACATAACCTATGGCACAACGCGAAAGATGCAGTGATTGTATTCCTGCATAGTTCGACTCTACATACTTTACAATGGTTGCATGACCATCATCTGCTAAAAAATTCATATTACTCCCGGTTTGTGAATATTTCAAATTTACTTTGATAAGCAAAGGTAATTATAATATTGTAGTTAATTCATTTTATTACAACATATTCCAACATTTTCTTGTATGTCGCATATTTTAATCCTTTTTAACCATAAGCAATAAGACAAAAGGTCACAATCCACAAGACATAGCCTGCAACAAAAAAAGCGTCTGCCCCCAAAAGGGCAAACGCTTTAATTATAAATGTAAGGTATATTCTGGGGCAGGCATCAGGGAAAACCCCACCACCCCTTATATACTAATAACCTTCAGACTCAACCGCTGCGTAAGAAATCTTCAGGGCATTAGCACGACGAAGCTCCTGCTTAACGTCGGTGATGATACCCATCTTTGTCTCCTTATCAGCCTTGATGCTGGTGGTCATCTGCGCACGGTCAGACTCGTTGAGCTGGTCGCGCTCTGCAGCGATGAAGTCACCAATATCCTTTGCAGTCTTATAAGTGTCATTAAGCTGAATCTTTGGAGCTGTACCATAACGTGCCTGCATGTGTGCCACAGGAACACCGATATGAATATAACTTACCAAACTCTTCTTCTCAAGCTTCTGTACCTCGGTAGCGTTTGGAAGCTTGTAGCGCACCAATACCTCCTGCTCACGCATGGTAGTAGATACCATGAAGAAGAACAGGATCATAAAGATCACGTCAGGAAGTGATGCTGTTGAAATTGCGGGCAGCTCCTTGTTGCCCTTCTTTTTCATTACTGCCATATTACTTCTTGATTGCTTTACGTGGCTCAGCCTCAGAAATCTTCTGTGGCACAGCCGTGGTTATTACTTTACGCTCATCCTCGGCAAGTTCGCCGAAAGACTTTCCAAACTTCTGCATTGATACATCCTCACGAATCTCATTGAATACGCGAGTAAGCTCGTTCTGCACCATGATATAGGTTTCGTAACCAGTATCACGTGTTGTCTGCAATGAAATCACACCCTTACTAACGGGATAAGTCCACTTTGAACCGTCTGGCATCTCAATCTCCTCGTCCTCCTTCTCAGGCATAGACTCGTCGTCATTGACATTCAGAACGAACTCCTTGGCTCTATCCTTCAACTGACGGATATCAATCATCTCGTCGGCAACCATCAACTGACCTGCGCCATTGACGAATACCAACAATACGTTACGCTCCTTCTGCTTCTGATCCTCAACCTTCACATCCTCAGGTGGAATAGGAGGAAGCACACGTGAGATACCCTTATCGGTATTCATCGTAGTTGCCACGAGGAAGAACACAAGCAACAAGAAAGCGATATCCGCTTGTGAGCTGGCGTTAATATCAGGCGTTTTTCTTTTATTACCTGCCATAAAAGTCTCCTTTCAATTATTTGAGTGCGTCTGTCACTGCTGAATAGATTGCTGAAATAACAGCACCTGCCATAGCAACATAGAACACGATGATACAAGTATCGGTGATTACTGTCTCGTTACGCTCGAAATAGCCCTGGCTACCGAGATCAACGATCTGATAGTCGTGACCTGAAGCAACTACATATGCTACAACGATGATTGCAACGATTGCAACAACAGAAATCAACGCGCCCTTGATACCCTCTGGCTTCTTGAGCAAGTCCATACCAGCACCAACCAGCGCTGCTACGATAGCTGCACCCATGAGGAAGTAACCCCAGTAGAGGTAAGCTCCCACAGCTGTTGCTGTCTCAACAGTAGGATCCTCTGGAGTAGTGAATACTGCCCAGAAAATCATAGCTACAGAGAGAGCAAGCAGTGCAACCAATGAATATTTTAAAACTTTCTCCATTGTAATTACTCTTTAAGGGTATTAATTATTTCTTGTTATATGCTGTCAAGATACCAACCAAAGTGATTGATGCATCCTCCATAGCGTTCACCAAGTTATCAATCTTTGAGATGATGTAGTTGTAGAACAACTGAAGGATAACGGCAGCGATAAGACCCATCAATGTAGTCAACAACGCAACCTTGATACCACCTGCTACAACGGTTGGAGAGATATCACCAGCAGCCTGGATCTGGTCAAACGCCTCGATCATACCTACTACGGTACCCATGAAACCCAACATTGGAGAAAGTGCGATGAACAAACCAATCCAAGAAAGACCTGACTCCATCTGACCTGTCTGAACTGAACCGTAAGAAACAAC
>JAFOHD010000007.1 GCA_017421945.1 Alistipes sp.
CCCAATACGGGTGTGGGGTATTGTTTATTTGTGTCAAGGTATTCCAGAACCTCTAAGAAAATAAACTAATCGACTCCACACTTTCTTTTTTTACTCGTCCAAGGAGTCGAGGCGAACAAATTAATTATTATGAAAAAGCTTGTGAAAGTTGGAGTGCTATCTGTAATGGCATTTTTTTGCTGTTATGTTGTGCGGCAACTTAACTTCATGCAGTAAAGGAGAAGATGGCGATGGAGGTGTGTCATCTAAACTTGTCGGGACGTGGGTACATTCAAATGTACGTTTGGTGTTTAAAGCCGACAGGACGGGAAGTGATATACTTGACTTATCATTTGTCAATGGAGGTGTGCAAGTTTCAAATTTTAAGTGGAATGTAGGTGAACTTATGTTGCATCTGACTTTCGATGGGTCGGGCAATCATTATGCAGGAACATATTCATATTACTATACCCTTGAAGATGATATTTTGTCAATATGGTATGACGATGGTGAATTTAGAGGAGCTTTTGTAAAACAATAATTAAGTATAATTTTTATTACTATGAAAAAGTTTATTAGTTTTTTATTCGCAGCAATGCTGTGCTTGGGTTTTGTCGGTTGCAGCGAAAGCGATAATGACAAAAATGATAATAATAATGATTACCCATCATCAGCAGTTTCTATTGTAGGTACTTGGAGATGTGCATCTGAATATGAGCTGGATGGTGATGAAGAATATTTTGAAGTGTTTGATGAAGAAACAGACGATTTTGGTGTTGTCTTTTATGGTGATAATACAGGAATTAGTTATGGCACATCTGAAAAAATGTATTTGAAGTGGTCATTGATAGATGAGAAACTTACCATCAGATATTATTATGAGGCTTATGATAATGGAGCGGAGCAAGAAATAGATCAGGAGGTACTTTTTGTGAAGAAATTGACATCAAATGCAATGGAATTATGGCTTGATGATGGTGCAGATTTTCATATGGAGTTTAAGTTGGTACGTAAAGAATAAATTTAAAAAATGCTATGAAAAAGTTTATTAGTTTTATACTTGCAGCAATGCTGTGCTTGGGTTTTGTCGGTTGCAGCGAGAGCGATAAGGACAATGATAATAACAATGACGGGGGTGGAGGTGGTTCGCCAAGTAGCTATGAGGAGTTGTTAATTGGTACGTGGGAAATATATAAAAGTTATCACGATGGTGCTTGGGATTATGATTATGGTGAGGATAAAGGTTGGAGCTTGATTTATAGTTTTGATGCGGATGGAACAGGAATTCACAAGGTATTTGAATACGGTTCTTGGTGGGGATGTCTTTTGGAATGGGACCTTGTGAAAGAAACATTTTTAGATATTACGACATATGACGCAGAAGATGATAATGAAGTAGCCTACATAGACCGTTTGTTGATAGAATCCTTAGATGAAAAAGAGCTTGTTGTTTATTGGGGTGGTGAACTTACGTATTTCCGTCGTGTAAAAAAGAAATAAAAAGGAATTCGATGCTTTAGCGTAGAAAGTCATTGCGAGGAGGGCTTTGGTCCGACGTGGCAATCTCCTTCTGCAAAGAAAGTGGGGGATTCCCACAGTCGCTACGCTCCGTCGGAATGACGAAATAATAAACAAACACAGCCAGTTCCTTGCGGGGCTGGCTGTGTTGTTGTTTGTAGAGATTGTTTACGCTTATTTGAGCGCAACCTCGCCCTGACCAGAGAGGCGGCCGTCGATGTATATCTCAATCTTGTAAGTTCCTGCTGTGAAGTTTGTGCCGTCGATGAAGATAGCAACAGGCAGGTCCTCGGTAGCCTTATAGTCCACCTCGCGGCTACTTGAGTAGAGCTTCTGCTCGCCCTCAAATTCAAACGATGAGGCGTTAGGCGTGGAGATGAGGTATCCCTCGGGAGATGTCACACATACATACACGATCTTGTTGCCTGGCTCGGCGAGCTCGTTAGCCGAGATGACGCAGTTCACGCGCAGGCGTGCAGCCTTGCTAACTCGTGATACAGCCTTGCTCTTGGCGTTCAAAGCCTCAAGACCAATGCTGCGGACGCGTATAACAGAGCCCACTCTCACCTTGTTTGTAAGCTCCTCGGCACGCTCCTCGGCCATATCGGCACGCAGGCGCTCGGTAGATATTTGCTTCTTGTAGCTAACGTTCTCCTTGGTGAGCTTCTTGTTTACAGTGTTCAGTGAGTCAATCTGTCGCAGGTAGCTCTGCATGATTGTCTTAAGCGTACCAACCTCCTTCTCGTAGGCGCGAATCTTGGCGTAGTTCAGTCTGCGCTCATTCTTAAGTTGATCGACCAATTTGGTAGCCTCCTCAAGGTTGGCGGCCATAGAGTCGTTTTTAATCTGCAAGTCGTCAAACGATACAATCAAGCTATCGAGGTCGCCCTGGATACGTGTGCGGTCCTCCTCCAGAAGGACATACTCGGCCTGCTGCTGACGGTGCATATTAAAATATACTACCGACAACGCCACAAGAATCACTGCCAAGATGATAATTACGATGCGATATCCTCGTACAGCTTTATTATCTACATCTTGCTGGTCTTCATATTCGTACTCATATCCATCTTCGTATGGAGCCTCATTATCGAGGCGAGCATCTTCATTGTACTCGTTATACTGGTTACTCATAATTTGAGGGTTTAAGTTTACAAAATTGTTATAATTCGCTGTTTACGCCACAAATATAGTTATTTTTTTATAAAACTATCCAATGGATAGCGTAAACCTTCATAACTTGATAAATATGCACACACGCTACCCACCTTAATAGGGGACTCGATGTAGAGCGGAATCTTGTTCCTGTCGTCCGAAATCCAGACTATGAACTCGGTGCCGTCGCGGAAGGCTGTAGCTGTCGAGGTGGCTATCTTGCAGCGGAAACGCAAAGTGTTGAATTTCCCTAAGTTACGTACTTTTTTAACCTCACGTCCATCGAACCGGAATTTAAGGTAACGCACCGTATCCTCCAGCACCATCTCCAGGGTCTTGGTGTAGCCATCTTTAATATCCTCATCACTTACCGTGCGCAGGTTGAAATATAGCGACAGAGGATCCATGCTCTGGTTGCTGATTTTCATGGTCTTGAATTTCTCGGGGCGTGTGCGGCTCTGCCAGCGGGTGTGAACATTCAGATTGTGCCAGTCGTAAATGTATGTGCTGCGGAAAGTGTAGTCGCCCTCATGCAGATCGCTCTCAAAGCGTTTTGTACGCAGTGTGGCGGGGTCAATCCAAATGCTATAGGCATCATTCACGGGTAGTATCCAGTTGAAAGCCTTGGCTGTCTCTCCGTAGCCATAAACCTTGTATGCGGGCAGGCCGTCGAGCGCAGTCTCCGAGGTTTGCATCACAACCTTTGCCACCTCGGTGTTTGGAAATAACTTTGCCTTGTAGCTCATACGATAGTGCAGAGTCTCACCTGGAACATACAACTGTGCCGAGGCTGCAAGGATTGCACCAAATAGAAAGGCTAAAACCAATGTTATGCGTCGTGTCATATTCTTGCTTTATATTAGAAACGTTAGTAAGGTCGATTTATTGCTGCATGGTGTTATGAAATCATCGAAAAATCAAATCGTTGCTTGCCCGCATGTCGAGCCCGTAACTCTCTTAAGGTTGTGTTTTGTGGGCTTTGCAGGTGGGGGTCGGAGCCAAGTATCCATATCGCAGCCTCGCGTGCCGTTTGCAGCAGGTCGGCATCGAGCGTAGGGTTGGCAATCTTCAAATCAAAAGCCATGCCGCTCTGTTGTGTGCCGTTTATGTCACCCGCACCTCGCAACTTCATGTCGAGTTCTGCCAGCCGGAATCCGTCTGTGGTCTCACACATGGCTTGCAGTCGCTGGCGTGCCTCGCGCGATAGTTTCTCGCCCGACATCAGGATGCAGAACGACTCTCCTCCGCCTCGGCCTACACGGCCACGCAGCTGGTGGAGCTGCGAGAGCCCGAATCGCTCGGCCGACTCTATCACCATAACGGTGGCGTTGGGGACATCCACACCCACCTCGATGACCGATGTGGCAACCAATATATCTGCTTCGTGCTCCTTGAATTGACGCATCGACTCCTCCTTGTCTTGAGGTTTCATCTTGCCGTGGCACACCGTCACTCGATAGTCGGGTAGTGGAAAATCTCGCACAATAGACTCAAATCCGTCCTCGAGGTCCTTGTAGTCCATTGTCTCCGACTCCTTGATTAGTGGATATACCACATACACCTGTCTGCCCTTGGCTATCTGCTGGCGCAGGAATCCCCACAGCTTCAGGCGTGCAGCATCGGTGTAGTGATAGGTGCGTATGGGTTGTCGGCCCGGCGGCAATTCGTCAATTATCGACACGTCGAGGTCGCCGTACATCGTCATTGCGAGGGTGCGGGGTATGGGCGTAGCAGTCATCACAAGTATGTGGGGCGGCTGCTGGTTCTTGGTCCATAGTCGTGCGCGCTGTTCTACGCCGAAGCGGTGCTGCTCGTCAATGACGACATAGCCCAAATTCGAAAACTGCACCTTGTCCTCAATCAGGGCATGTGTGCCTATCAGAATATTCACCTCGCCCGAGGCGATGCCCTCGAGAGCATGGCGACGCTCCTTGCTCTTTGATGAGCCTGTGAGTATTGCCACCTTGAGATTCATCCCTTCAGTCTGCTTTGATATGGTTGCAAAGTGCTGGCGTGCAAGTATCTCCGTTGGAGCCATCATGCAGGCCTGGAAGCCGTTATCTACGGCCAACAGCATTGACATCAGAGCCACCATGGTCTTGCCGCTACCCACATCGCCTTGCAGCAGGCGGTTCATCTGATAACCCGATATGGTGTCCTGGCGTATCTCCTTTATCACGCGTTTCTGTGCCCCCGTTAAGGGAAATGGTATCTTCTCGCCAAAGAATGTGTTGAACAACTCACCCACCTTCGGGAACATGAATCCGTTATTTTTCGATAATCGGTCGCTACGCATTGACTGTATGGCGAGCTGAACACCCAGAAACTCGTCAAACTTGAGCCTGCGCTCGGCGGCCTTCAGCTTCTCGGCCGATTGTGGGAAGTGTATGTTATAGATGGCCTCCTTGAGCGGCATGAGCGAGTAACGTTCCCTTACAGCCTGGGGCATGGTCTCGGTGATATGCTGCTCGGCCGTGGCCCATGCGTTGCAGATGATTTTGTAGAATCCCTTTGCACCCAGCGTTGAGCCTATCTTCTCGGTCGAGGGATAGATACCCTGCATGCCGCTGTGACTTTTGCGACTGAGAGCCTTCTCCACAAGGTCAAGCTCGGGGTGTACGAGCGAGAGCTCGCCACGAAAGAATGTAGGACGTCCAAAGATAAGGTATTCACGCCCCACCTCGATGCTTTTTTCTATCCACTTGATGCCCTGAAACCAAATGAGCTCTGCCGAGCCTGTGGCATCGCTCACAAAGGCCGAGAAGCGTTGTTTGCGCCCTGCGCCTGCGTAGCCTATGCCCGTTACGCGGGCGCGCAACTGCACCAGCGAGGTGTTCATGTTTTCGTTCAACTCGCCGATGGAGTATATCTTGGTGCGGTCGATATAGCGGAAAGGGTAGTGGCGCAAAAGGTCGCCAACAGATAGTATGCCCAGCTCCTTTTCCAGGAGCTTTGCCCTCTGTTCGCCTACGCCCGCGACGTATTTCACACTATTGTCGAGCCATGATGCCATAATACAAAGATAGAAAATATTTACCAAAAATTGCGAGTTTGACCATGTTTAGTTATATTTGTAAAAATTAGTTCAATAGGAATCTGAAATTTGTCTATGAAAAGAATTGTTTACTTAGATTACATTCGTGTGGTGGCTTGCTTTTTGGTGATGCTGGTCCATGCGAGTGAGTATTTTTATGGATTTATTCCTCCCGAACTGTTGGGCGATGGTGCCCAGGCGTCAAACCTGGCAGGTCCGCAGTCGTACCTTTTCAGCGAGGCCGACCGTTTGTGGGTGTCGATTTATGACGGTATGTCGCGCATCGCAGTGCCGCTGTTCATGATAGTGTCGGCGTTCCTGCTTGTGCCCATGAAGGATGATCAGACCACATGGCAGTTCTACGCCAAGCGTTTCAAGCGTGTGGTGCCTCCTATTGTGGCTTTTATGCTTATTTACAGCTTGTTGCCTTTGTTGTGGGGTGGCATGGAGTGGTCGCAGTCGGTAGGTGATTTGAAGCGTCTGCTGTTTAACTTCCCATCCATGGCAGGTCACTTCTGGTTTATATATCCGTTGCTGGGACTCTACCTTTTCATCCCAATCATCTCGCCATGGCTCAAGAAGGCTACGGCCAAGGAGGAGTTGTTTTTCATCGGTCTGTTTGCCCTCTCCACTTGTATGCCCTTCCTGAATCGCTGGGTAGGTGAAGTGTGGGGTCAGTGCTTCTGGAACGAGTATCACATGTTGTGGAACTTCTCGGGTTATCTGGGTTATCTTGTGCTGGCACACTACATACGTGTGCACCTTAAATGGGAGCGTACGAAGCGTTTCTGGGTAGGACTTGCAGCCTTTCTGGTGGGTACCGCCACCACAATCTGGTCGTTCTACACGCAGGCTACGCCGGGCGTAATCCACTCAACACCCGTTATTGAGGTTGCATGGGCATTCTGCACGATAAACTGCGTGGTTACGACATTCGGTGCATTTCTGCTCTTCACCTGCATCGAGCAGAAGGAGGCTCCAGCCATTGTTACCGATATATCGAAACTCAGCTTTGGTATGTACTTGATGCACTTGTTGTGGCTCGGTTTCTGGATTTCAGTATTCAAGGAGGGTAACTTCGGGGAGCAGTTTGCTCTGCCATCGGTGGCGGCTATACCTGTGGTTGCGGTGGTAACGTATGTGTGCTGCTATGTTACGTCGAAGTTGGTATCGTACATCCCAGGTAGCAAGTGGATAATTGGATAAGGTATTAATTTATAGATAGTTGGGCTGCTTGTCATATGCAGGTGGCCCATTTTTTAATATGGCAAGAGTTAATCAGAACAGCGCCTACAAGGAGCGCAACATTGAGTTCCTCAAGGAGTATGCCTCACGCGATGACGTGACGGTGATGTTTAATGGAGTGATGTATCGTGAGATAACCAAGGGCAAGGGCGACAAACCCTCGCCCAAGGCACTTATCACGGTGCATTATACGGGCAAACTCATCAACGGCAAGGTGTTTGACTCCACACCGCAGGGACGTCCTGCCACATTCAAACTCAATCAACTGATAGACGGCTGGCGCACGGCTCTGCGTGAGATGTCTGTGGGCTCGCGCTGGGAGATTGTCATACCCTTCAACTTAGGCTACGGAGCCAAGGGTGCAGGTGTGATTAAGCCCTTTTCAACTCTTATTTTCGATGTGCGGTTGATTGCTGTGGGATAGAATGTGAATAGCGCAGTTATATTATGTAAAAAGAGTGTTAGAATCCTAACACTCTTTTTACATATGAGGAATATCTCAACTACTTGTGCTCAAGCGTGTTGATTAACTTGTCGAGTTTGGCGTGACGTTTCTCCCACCACGACTTCATGTAGGCAATCTCACTATCAACATTGCCATAATATACATCCGCGTAACCCCATTTAGGTCTGTCATTTTTGTCTAACAGCTGCCAGCGTGCGACCTCACGGTCACGTGCGCCCGAGGCTTTTTGTATCTTGGCGTAAGCATCAAGTTTCTGGGCGAAGTTGCTTGGTGACAAAGGCCCATCCTTAATCTCGTTCCAGCGGTCGTAAATCTTCTGGTGGATGTTCGCAGGATTCTCGTTGATGATACGCTCGTAGATGCGGAATCCGCTTGAAACCCAGCCCTGCTCGGGGTTTTCTGTGAAACGGTTCCATGTTCTACCCAATGTACCATCCAAATCCCACAGACCCTGCATAAACTTCTTTGATTCGTTTACATTACGCAGAATCCAGAACGTATTTCTACCGATGTTGTCGTGTGCGACAATCAAGTTCAAGTAGATGAATGCGTCAACCACGCTATTCATGTCGAGATACTGCTCGAACTTGGTATCGAAATCAGCCTCGCTGCTTGAACCGACAAACTTAATCAAATCGGCCATGTAGTTGAAATATGGCTTCTTGCCGTCATCTGCATCGGGGTACTCCTGCTCAATCTCGCCCCACAGATAACTCGAGTTTGTAGGTGTTGAGCAACTCCTCAGGCAGCAGGCGTCGGACCATCCCTTTGCCTTGTAGATATAACCTCCATCTTGTTCTATCTGGTACTGCTTGCGGTCGATACGGTCGCTGAGGATGAACATGCCACGGTACTCGCCATTGAGGAACACCTCAATGTGGTAACCTCGTGTACCACTCATCGCCTTTGGTTTCTCGCTAACGTAGTAGGGCTTGTTGAACTCGTTCCAGATGTCGAAACATACGCGGTTACGCATGTGTGCCACATCGAGGAACATTGCATCCAGAATCCACGAATTGTCGTTGCGGATGTTCAAAAGCTCAGCCTCACGCTTCTCGCCGTTGTCGTCGTAGAGTTTGAAGTTGTAAGGCTTCTTGATATATCGCTGTGCACCTGCACCGCGATACTCGATGCCGGCCTTGCTCTTGAAGATGGTCAGGTTCTTGTCGTCGCCGGCATCTGTGCGCGCCTTGGGGTCAAACAACACAATGTCGCAATCAACCTTTGGCTCATCTTGGACAGCGCCCTGGGTTGCAATCTCCATGATAGGCAGGCCCGAGATTATAAGATCGCACTCGCCAGTCTTGTCGGTTGATTTGTTGTGAGCCTTTACTTTCAGCGTAGTGCCCGCCTTGAGGTTGTCTAATGTGACAACGCTGCCCGAGCGCACCTTCGTGTCATCGTCGCCAAATGTGAGCCATTGTGCACCCTTACCAGCGAACTCAACCTTGACGGTCTGTGTCGGTGATGTGGCGTCCATGTCAACCGAATACATGAAGTTGGGCTTGCTGTTGCGGTTGTCCGACGGACACTTGTAGTCGTTGATGTAGAGCTCGGTGATTTCCAGCACGCTGTTTTCATCAAGAGCACCATCCTGGTGGACTATCACATTGTAGGTCTTGTTATTTGTGTCGTCGGTGATTTGTACCGAAGCCATACGGGCATAGGTTTCGGCATTGTATCCCACTTTCAGCACGTTGAGGTCCGAGTCAAGCCATGAGGATGCAATGTTTGACACCGAGATGGTGTAATCAATCTTTTGCAATCCGTCAATGAAAATATCTCCGCCTTCGTAGTCAATAATATACTTTGAGGCAGGCAACCTGAAGTAATAAGCCCATGACTGTTCCACTTTTACAGAGGCCTTCTCGTCTCCCGCGGTAATGATAATGTCGGCAGTTTTTGACTCCTCATCGTTATTGTGCGGCATGGTGACGCTTACGGTTGTTACGCCTGCCTTACCCGTCATGGGCGTTACTGTCAACCACTTACCAGCCTCGCTATCCGAGAGTTGGGCCTGCCAATCACTGTCGGAGTCGATATTGAAGGTGCGTGTTCCACCCAACACATTCACACTTATCGCCTCGGTCGAGACGGTTAAGGTTGGTACAGGTGTTTCACTCCCATTATCCTCTCCTCCAGGTAAAAGGCTCTCGCCCCCTCCGCTACAAGAGTAGCAGAGCAGGGCGATTAAGCATAATATGCTTGGTCTAAATATTTTAGGCATCATAAAGTCTATAATTTAGATTGTGATGTCGTTATTTGCCGTTATATGTTGAAATCATCTGGTTGAGTTTGTTCATGCGGTCACGGTACCACTTCTTCATGTATTGTACCTCGCTCTCCACATTGCCGTAGTTGCCCGAGTAGTGTACCCAGCCGTCAGTACCCTGTGAGGCATCTTTCGTCTCCTCTTCGCGCCAGCGTCTTACCTCGCGGTCGCGGGCACCCGATGCAATCTGCAACTCGCTGTAATAATCCACCAGTGCATCAAAGTTCTCTGGCTTGAGCTGATTGTTCTTAAGCTCTACCCAGCGGTTGTAAATCTTCTGTTGCAGGCCCTCTACATCGCCATCCATGATGCGCTTGAAGAGCTTGAAGTAGTTATTTCCCTCTGGGTTATTTGATGAGCCCCAGAACCATCCGTTTGAAGCTGAAGTATATACACGATTCCAGTCGCGGCCCAGCGTACCATCCAAGTCCCACAATCCGTGCATAACCTTCTGTGACTCGTTCACATTGCGGAAAATCCAGAATGTGTTACGACCGGCGTTGTCGTATCCCAGAGTCAGGTTCAGGAAGATGAACGTGTCGATGACGCTGTTCTCGGCGATGCGGTCAGCAAACTGTGCACTGAAGTCGGCCTTGCTGCTCTTGCTGACAAAATCAATGAAGCTGGCCATGTGGTTGAAGTTTGGCCTCTGTCCGTCGTCGGCATCTGGATAATCCTGCTCAATCTCGGCCGAATTCCAATAGTAGTCGTCGTTGCCCGGAGCTGTGTAGCCCTGCAAGTAGCAAGCCTGTGTCCAGCCCTTCGCCTTGTAGATGAAACCTCCCTGAGTTTCAATCTGATACTGCTTGCGGTCGATACGGTCGCTGAGGATGAAGAATCCCATGTATTTGTCGTTGATGAATACTTCGACATAGTGGCCGCGTGTACCACTCATTGCCTTTGGCTTCTCGTCAACGTAGTATGGCTTGTTGAATGTATTCCACAAATCGAAGCATACGCGGTTACGCATACGTGCCATATCGAGGTACATGGCATCCAGAATCCATGAGTTGTCGTTGCGGATGTTCAGCAACTCGGCCTCGCGCTTGTTGCCTGCACTGTCGTAGAGCTTGAAATTGTAGGCCTTCTTTGGGTAACGCAATGCACCCGCACCACGAAACTCAATACCTGCCTTACTCTCGAAATAAACAAGGTTCTTCTCCTCGGCATCGGTGCGCGCCTCGGGGTCAAAGATAGCGATGTTACAATCCACCTTTGGTTCGTTTACAATCTCCGCGCTGGTGTAGATTGTGACAATTGGCAAGCATGTGATCATCAGCGTGTTCTCGCCAGTCTTCTCGGTAGCCTTGTTGTGCGAGTGGATGGTGATTTTCGCACCCGGGGTCATGTCTGTGAATGTCACATTGTCGCCCGAGTAAATCTTCTTGTCGCTGTTGCCGATGGTAATCCACTGCACACCCTCGCCTGAGAACTCCACCTTGGCTGTTTTTGTGGAAGTTGTAGCATCCTTGCTCACCGAGTAGAGGAAGTCTGCCTCGGGAGTGTGGCTGTCGGCAGGACAGCGGTAACCGTCAATGATGAACTCCTTGATTGCAAAAATTGAACTGTTGCCGCTCTTGCAACCCTGGATGAGGATTACCTCATAGGTCTGACCCTTTGTGTTGTCGGTGATTTTGATTGTGGTGTTGCGGGCAACCTCACCCTCGTTGAAAGCTACCTCGAGGATGTTACCGCGTGTTTTTATCCAAGAACGACCATCTACCGTGAGCGAGATGGTGTAGCCGTGCTGTGGCAGACCGTCAATGATAATGTCGCCTCCTGCGTAGTCGATGGAGTACTCTGTGCAGGGCACAGTGAAAAAGTATGACCACTCCTGCGCAACTCTCATCACGGCGTCATCATTGCCCGATTTGAATCTCACCTCTGCCGAGCGAGTCTTGTTGCTTGTATTGGGCTTTACGGTAATCTTTACATCGGTCTTACCGGCCTTTCCATGTGTGGGGTTGAATGTAATCCACTCGTTACCGGTAGTAGTCACGTACCAGTCACCCGGAGACTCCACAGTCACGGTCTCTGATGTGCCGGTAACAGCAGACTTAATGAGTGTCTCGGATACAGAGATAGGGTCTCCCCCGATTTTGTCTCCGCCGCTGCTACATGAGCTGATTGCGAAAATCAGTGCGAAAATAGCAAGGTTCTTCAGTAAAAAGGTTTTCATTGTTGTCCGAACTATTAATGTTTTTATTGTTATTCTAAATTATCCATGAAGAAGTCAAATTTCTCGTCACGAGGAGCCACCAGCGTACCCTCTCTGATGTAGAGCGGAGCCACCTGTATTGACGAGCGGCGGTGGATGAAATTCAGCATGTTACGCTCGCGGTCGAATGGATGGCTGCCATGGTGTGAACGGTCGGGGTGGGTGAAGTAGAACACATAGGCCTTATTGCCCAGCACCACCACATCACCATGCGCTCCCTGGGGCTTGTCGTCAGGGCGCTTGCCGGGCTTGTCGAGTATGAGTCCCTGCTTCTGCCAGGTCTCAAGGTCAGAGGAGCGATGCACTCGCATTCCCTGCCACTCGTCGGTGAGCATCCAGTAGTAGTCGCCATACTTGAACACCTTGGCTCCCTCGTGCGCTCTGCCGCCTACGGCTGGCTCGTCGTCGAAGTTCCACTTTCTCAGGTTTTTACTCGTTGCCACCATCGTCACCGAGCCACGTGCCTGGTCCTTGTACCACATTCGCCACATGCCCTCGTCATCACGGAAGAGAGTGGCGTCAATGACATTGTCGGAAGATAACGCGGGACATCCCTCATACTTCCATTTCCACATATCCTTACTTGTGAAGTGAACGATGTGGGCCTGTCCGCCCCAATTTGTACGCACGCCCTTGATGTATGCCACAAAGAGGTGATACTTGCCCTTGTAATATACAACGTCGGGAGCCCAAAAAGTATTGTGCCCGGGGTCAATTTTCAGGTCAAGTGTTCCGCGATAGACCCATGATTTGCCGTTATCGTCACTCGATGCCACGGCTATCGCATTGCCATAACAATATGCCACATTCTCAGTTTCGGCGTTGGCCCGACGCTGCGTGTAGAGCATCCACCAACTCTTCTCCTGGCGATTCCAAATGAGTACCGGGTCGGCAGCTCCGTCGGTTATCGGGTCGCGAAAAAGCGGTGCCGGAGCGGTTTGGCACACTCCGTCAGCAGCAGCAATGAGAAAAAATGTTGTCACGACAATGAAAAATAGTCGTTTCATAATTTGTTTATTCGGTTTTTTTGTTGTAACTTTATATTGTGTTCCAAAGGTAGTTATTTTTTTCAAAAAAAAGTGTGGTTGCGGTGTTTTTTTGAATTTTTATGAAATATTTTGTAAAAAATTGTGCGGAATAAAAAAAAATGCTACATTTGTGTTGCGAAATACCCGAAATGCAGGTTTGGGGCGTGTGAACTTTAATTAAAAACTAACTTAAAACACTAAAACGAAACGGAAATTAACTTAATTTTTAACCTAAACCCCTTTTATGGATTAAATCCAGAAGGTGAACAGAACTAAATTTTGAAAGTTTTTACAAACAAATTCTTTTTTTAACTAACTAAATCATTAATCATTATGCTTATGAACAAAATCAAAACTCGATTCAGCATTCGCACAATGCTGTTTGGTTTGTTGGCATGTTCAATGTTGAGCTGCTCTGATGACCTTGACATTCAGATCGTAGGTATCACAGGCGAGCCACATGATCCAAGCAAACCAATTGAGGTTACTGACTACTCACCCAAGGAGGGTACAGCGGGTCAGCAGATGGTAGTTTATGGAAAGAACTTCGGTACTGATCCATCTATCATCAAAGTGACAGTTGGTGGCACAGAGGCTGTTGTTGTATCGGCTAATGGCGAGGCAATCTACTGCTTGCTTCCAGCAAAGTCAGAATCAGACGTGGAGCCAGAATTCAACGCATCAGAAGATGAGGAGGAGGAGTATTCTGGTACAGTTTCTCAGGACGAGCCAACAGATGAGCCTGAAGTTGATGATTCTGAGTTGCGTTCAGTTTACGTGGCTGTAGGTCCACAGGGCGCAATGCAGAGCGCAAAGGCTCCTCAGTCTTTCATCTACACTAAGGCTTGGAAGGTTCGTACTCTTGTAGGTACTGTAAACGAGAAGAATGAGAACATTTGGAAGGATGGTCCATTCGACGATTGCGGTAACTTCTGGAAGGCAGAGAACTTCTGTATCGACCCAGTTAACCCTAACCACCTCTGGATTTCTGGTGACGGTCCTGGTGATACCGGTGTTCGTTTGGTTGACTTGGAGAACGAGACAGTTACAACACTGTTCAAGGACCCAGAGTTTATCCCTTATCCACAGCGTATTCGTTGGGTTGATTTTACTTGCGATGGCGAGAACAACATGCTTGTTGCTCTTGACTCATGGCAAGCTGACATTGAGCGTCCAGGTGTATTGCTTTTGAAGCGTGACCCATCTAAGGAGGGTATTGAGGCATTCGCGGAGTCTGCAAAGAATCCATTCGTATTGATTAAGAGCTTCTTCCTTAACGGTGTTGTTGCACACCCTGTGTCAAACTCTTTGTTCTTCAACTGTTTCTCTACAACAGGTGTTTACAAGTTCCCAGACCACACTAAGTTCCCAGAGTTGAAGGGTAATCCTAAGGGTATCTACCACTTCATGGAGCAGGGTCAGTCTGCTTACCAGGCACAGCACTGCCAGATGTGTTACTCATTTGGTGAGAGCAACTGGGAGTTCGTTATGCACATGCACCCAACAGGAAAGTATATGATTGGTGTTCACATCAACCACGTAGGTTTCTTGTCAAAGGCATTCTATAACGATGCAGAGGATACATTCGTACAGCCAGGTGCATTCGTAAACTCTCAGGGTTCAATGGGTCTTGGCGGTTATAACGGTTATGAGGATGGCGTAGGTTTGAACGCTCGTCTTAACTACCCACGCGAGGGTGTGTTCGTTTACAACCCAGAGTATGCTGGTCAGGAGGATGAGTATGACTTCTACTTCACTGATTGCAACAACCATTGTGTTCGTAAGGTTACTCCTCAGGGTATCGTTACTACTTTCGCAGGTCGTGGTTCAGGCGTTGGCAACGTTTGGGGCTTCGGTGATGGTCTCGCTCGTGGTGAGGCGTTGTTCAACCGTCCTTACGGTATTACTTACTCTAAGACACGTGGTACATTCTTGGTAGGTGATATCAACAACAAGCGTATCCGTGAGATCTACTACGAGTAGTCGATATACCTTTTATAATTATTAATAAAAGATAAGTTATGAAAAAAATATTATCAGTATTAATATTGATGCTTGCCATCTGTACATCTGCCTTTGCACAGAAGACTATCAAGGTTAGCGGTACAGTTACTGACGAGCAGAACCAGCCTCTGATTGGTGTTAACGTCACCATCCAGGGTGTAACTGGTTTCGGTACTACCACCGACGTGGATGGTAAGTACACCATCGAGATGGAGCCATATAACCGTTTGGTTTTCTCTTATATTGGCTTCGTTGAGCAGGAGGTCCTTATTAAGGAGCAGACAAAGCAGAATATCGTAATGAAGGAGGATGATGCTACATCTTTGGATGAGGTCGTGATTACCGGTACAGGTACTCAGAAGAAGCTTACCGTAACTGGTGCCGTAACTCAGATCAAGATGGAGGACATCGCTACAACTTCTACTAGCAACCTTACCAACATGTTGGCTGGTAACGTTCCTGGTGTGATGGCGATGCAGTCAAGCGGTCAGCCTGGTAAGAATACATCAGAGTTCTGGGTACGTGGTATCTCGACTTTCGGTGCAGGTGCTTCAGCTTTGGTATTGGTTGATGGTTTCCCACGTGATTTGAACGAGATTTCTATCGAGGATATCGAGTCTTTCACAGTATTGAAGGATGCTTCTACAACCGCTATCTACGGTTCGAAGGGTGCGAACGGTGTAGTTCTTATCACTACTAAGAAGGGTAAGGCTGGTAAGGTTAACGTTGACGCTAAGTTCGAGGCTGCTTACAACACTCGTACAATGACTCCAGAGTTTGCTGATGGTTACACTTACGCACGTTTGATGAACGAGGGTCTTATCACTCGTAACATGGAGCCACAGTACACTCCTGAGGAGTTGGAGATCTTGCGACTCGGCTTGGATCCAGACCTCTATCCTAACGTAGATTGGCAGGATTTGCTCTTGAAGGACGGCGCGATGACATATCGTGGTCAGTTGAGCCTCAGTGGTGGTGGTAACACAGCACGTTACTTCATCTCAGGTTCTTACCTCGAGGAGCAGGGTATGTATAAGGTAGATGAGAACATCAAGAGAGATTACGATACTAACGCTAACTCTAAGTTGTACAACTATCGTATGAACGTTGATGTTGATATCACAAAGACAACTTTGGTTAAGGTCGGTGTATCAGGTTCATTGCGTAAGTTGAACGAGCCAGGTAAGAATATCAATGTATGGGAGGCTTTGATGCGTCAGAACCCTATTGAGATTCCTGCTATGTACACTGACGGTCGTTTCCCAACACGTGGTACAGGTGTTGATACCAACCCATGGGTTTTGACTACTCAGTCAGGTTACAACGAGACTTGGGAGAACAAGATTCAGACTAACATCACTTTGGAGCAGAAGCTCGATTTCATCACTAAGGGCTTGAGCTTCGTAGGTCGTTTCGGTTACGATACTAACAACTTCAACAACATCCGTCGTAGCAAGATGCCTGAGCTTTACAAGGCAGCTGCACAGCGTAACCCAGACGGTACTTTGCACTTCGATCGTATCACAACAGAGCAGAAGATGGCTCAGGAGTCTGGTGCATCAGGTTCTCGTTATGAGTACTTGGAGGCTGAGATTCACTACAACCGTGGTTTCAAGGATCACAACGTCGGTGCTACTGTTAAGTACACTCAGAACTCTTCAGTTTCTACTGTAGGTATCGGTGGTGATATCATCAATGGTATCGCACGTCGTAACCAGGGTATCGCAGGTCGCGTATCTTACAACTGGAAGAACTGCTACTTCGCTGACTTCAACTTCGGTTACAACGGTTCTGAGAACTTCGCTAAGGGTCACCAGTATGGTTTCTTCCCTGCGTTCTCTGCTGCATGGAACGTTGCTGAGGAGGGTTTCATCCGCAACAACGCTAAGTGGATTAACATGTTCAAGATTCGTTATTCTTACGGTAAGGTAGGTAACGATAACCTTGGTACTCGTTTCCCATACCTCTACTACTTGGGTGGTGACGGTGCTGGTAACTATAACTGGGCTGATAAGGGCTCAACTCCTAACTACGGTGGTTCTGGTTTGAACTACACTAAGTTGGCTTCTAACTCAGTAACATGGGAGGTTGCGACTAAGCAGGACTTGGGTATCGATTTGGCTCTCTTCAATGATAAGTTCTCTTTGACAGTTGACTACTTCAACGAGTCTCGTGAGGGTATCTTCTTGACACGTGCTTACATGCCTGTAATGGCTGGTTTGGACGGCTTGAACCCAGTAGCAAACGTTGGTAAGGTTGACTCTGAGGGTTTTGATGGTAACTTCGCTCTTAAGCACAAGTTCGGCCAGTGGGATTTGACTCTCCGTGGTAACATCACTTACTCTAAGAACACTATCGTTGAGCGCGATGAGGAGAACGCATACTACAAGTATCAGTTGCAGCGTGGTTACCGTGTAAACCAGGCTCGTGGTTTGATCGCTTTGGGTATGTTCAAGGATTACGATGATATCCGTAACTCTCCAACTCAGCAGTTTGGTCAGGTACAGCCAGGTGATTTGAAGTATAAGGATGTAAACGGTGATGGTATCGTTGACGGTGGTGACGTTGTTGCTATCGGTGCAACTGAGAAGCCTAACCTTATCTATGGTGTTGGTTTGTCAGCACGTTGGAAGAACCTCGACTTCAACATTCACTTCCAGGGCGCAGGTAAGTCTTCTTACTGTATCCAGGGTCCATCAGTTTACGCATTTAGCGAGAAG
>JAFOHD010000027.1 GCA_017421945.1 Alistipes sp.
ATTTATTAATCAAAGGTGCTACGGCATTCATCAGTAGAATAGCGAATGACATACCCTCGGGATATGCACCCCATTGACGGATAATCATTGTGATAACACCAATACCGATACCATATATCACCATACCCTTGGGAGTCATTGGTGAAGTTACATAGTCCGTTGCCATGAAGATAGCACCAAGCATAGCACCACCAGCCAACAGATGGAATGCTGGCAACTCATACATAAGCGGCGAAACACCTCCCTGAAGGAATGCCACAACGCAGGCAAACACTGCCATGGAACCAAGTACCGCAACGGGGATGTGCCATGTGATGACTCTGCGCCACAACATATACAAACCACCCACAAGCAACGCCGCAGCGGCAATCTCACCCATCGAACCAGGCATAACGCCCGCAAACATATTCACAAGATTCACATCACCCGCCGCAATAGCTTTAGCCTTGAGTGCGGCCAAAGGAGTAGCACCCGCAAGGGCATCTACATAACCTGCCGATGCAGGCTGTGGGAACGATGTCATCTGCGCAGGGTATGCAATCAGCAGGAACACACGACCAACCAACGCAGGGTTGAATGGATTACGTCCCAAACCACCGAAGGTCATCTTCGCAACGCCGATAGCCACAACGGCACCAATTACCACAATCCACCATGCGATATTGGCAGGCAGGTTGAAGGCAAGCAGTACACCCGTTACCACCGCCGAAAGATTCCCAATAGTGGTAGTGCCTTTCAGCAAAAACTTCTGTATAAGGTACTCTATCAACACACAGCTCACAACAGCAATAGCCGTCACACGCAAAGCATCCAAGCCATATACCCATGCCGACACTGCCAGAGCTGGCATCAGGGCAATCAACACATCACGCATGAGCGACTGCGTTGATTCGGGGCTGTGCATGTGTGGAGCCGTAGCAACAATAAATTTATTTGCCATAATATTCTCTATTTTTCAATTACTTTTTAGATGCCGCAGCACGCGCGCGAATAATACCCATCACGGTCTGCTTACCCAGACGCACATAGTCCAGCAGAGCGATACCCGCAGGACATGTGAACTGGCAGCAGCCACACTCGATACAGTCGGTGATGTGCTCCTCCTCCAATCTATCCCACATCTGTTTCTTGGCAAGCTTCGAGATGAGATATGGCTCAAGTGCCATAGGACACGCAACAACACACTTAGCACACTTGATACAAGCACTTGGCTCAACACGGTGAGCATCCTTACCACTATATACCGACACACCCGAACAACCCTTTGTTACGGGAGAGTCTATATTCACCATGGCGCGTCCCATCATAGGGCCACCATTCACCACCTTCACATCACCCTCGGGCAGACCTCCCGCCATCTCAACGAGTTTTGAGATAGGTGTACCCATACGAGTGAGCAGGTTGCGTGGTTCCTTGAGTTCCTTACCCGTGATTGTCACCACACGCTCAATCAGAGGCTTATTCTTCTGCACAGCCTCATACACCGCAATCGTCGTGGACGCATTGCATACCACAGCACCAACGTGAATAGGCAGAGCTGGTGGAGGTGGCACCTCACGACCTGTGATGGCAGCAATCAGCTGCTTCTCGCCTCCCTGAGGATACTGCACCTTCAAAGGCTCAATGACAACATCAAACTTCTTCTCCTTGGCAAGTTTAGTTAGATGAGCGATAGCATCGGGCTTATTGTTCTCAACACCCACAACCGCCTTCTCAACATTCAATGCCTTCTTCAATATCTCAACTCCGATGAGCAGCTCCTCACCACGCTCAAGCATCGTGCGATGGTCTGAAGTGAGGTATGGCTCACACTCCACTCCGTTGATAATCAGATACTCGGCCTTACAGCCGTCAGGAATTGACAACTTGACGTGTGTTGGGAACGTAGCACCTCCCATACCCACTACGTCGGCTTGCTTAATCTTTGCGATGATTGCCGCAGAGTCAAGATTACACGCACGTTTGATTTCGGGTGTGCGGTCAATCTCCGGCATCCACTCGTCACCCTCGCGCTTAATGGTAATCATCATCTGACGCAAACCCTGGGCATTTGGCTGCATATCAACAGCCGTAACCGTACCCGAGATTGGTGAGTGAATGTTTGCCGACATGAAGCCCGTAGCCTCTGCTATGAGCTGACCTGTCAATACCTTGTCGCCCTTTGCAACCTTTGCCGTAGCGGGTGCTCCGATGTGTTGCGCAAGCGGAATATTGACTACATCGGGGAGCTCAAGTAGCTCTATGCTCTTCTTGCAGCTCCACTTCTTATTATCCGACGGATGAACTCCGCCTACTGGAAATGTCTTCATAATCAATCTATTTCTGCTCTTTGACACTATCGTTGTTTGCCACTTCAGCCTTTGGCTCCACCTTCTTTGGCTCGGCGGGCTTTGCAGCGGGGGCCTTAGGCTCCTTTGGAAGAGGCTCCATACCCTTCAACACGATAGCTCCCGTTGGACACTCATTTACACACTTGCGGCACAACTTACACTTCTGCGAATCAATGTACGCCACGCCATTCTCAATCGTGATGGCACCAAATGCACACACCTTCGCGCACTTGCCGCAACCGATACATCCCGCCTTGCACGCCTTCATGGTGACTGCGCCCTTATCCTTCGACACGCAGCTCACGTAAACGGCACGATTCTTTGGCCACTTCTTACGAAGCTCAATGATGTGCTTTGGGCACGCCTTCACACAAGCACCGCAGGCTGTACACTTATCGGCATCAACCTCGGCAATACCTGTCTCGGGATTTACCTTGATGGCATCGAAGGCACACGCCTCGACACAATCGCCATAACCCAAGCATCCATATGCACACGCAGTCTCACCCACATAGAACGAAGCTGCAACGGCGCAACTCTTCGATCCATTGTACTCATTAGTGCGAGGACGCTTGCTACATACACCGCCACAACGAACAGTTGCAACGGCAGGTTCCTTCTCGGGAGCCGCCTTACCCAGATAAGACGCCACACCCTTCATCACCTCGGCACCACCTACGGGGCAATAGAGAGCCGAAATATCATCCTGCTTGACCAACGCATCGGCCATGCCACGACATCCAGCAAATCCACAACCGCCACAGTTTGCACCAGGCAACATCTTCTCAACCTCGTCGATACGTGGATCCTCCTCTACGTGGAACTTCTGTGCTACAAAGTACAGAATAACGGCAGAGAGAACGCCCAACACGCTCAAGGTCAAAATCGTAGATAATAATACCGTCATTTTGTTTGTTTTATTATTATGAATTTTATTGTATTCTTAATCCTGTGTCGCAACGCATACAGCACCAGATAATACGCCGCCACACCACACAATGTAACAAGCACCGCCACACCCTCACCGGCTCCCGCCGCCAGGGCTCCGACAAGTCCTGCTACCAGCACGAAAAAAGGTACCACATAGGTCAATACAACCGCCTTAGTACCCATTGAGCCGCTCTGCAATGCGACCTCTACACTCTCACCAATATGATAATTAAGGGCCGACTCACATTCGACCTCGACAATCTTATCCTCGCTCTCATCAACTCCACACACCGCCTTGGCATGACACGCACTGCATGCGCTGTTTACAGTCATTCGAACATAAACCACACCACGCTCAATGCGTATTACCTCACCGCTATGCTTGATTTGCGACATAATAAGATGTGCTCTTACTAATATCCGTACTTATTCACCAATGGGAACAGACACTCATGTCGGAATGAACATGTCGAAAGACGCAATACCGGAGGATACTGGTAACGTTTCTTGACATTCTTCATAATCATCGAGTGAATCTTCTCAACCACATTGGCATCAAAGCCTGCATTGATAATCTCCTCGCGGTGCTGTCCCTCCTCAATCATGCGATAGAGAATGGCATCTACAACCTCGTATGGAGGCAGGATGTCGCTATCCTTCTGGTCGGGGCGCAACTCCGATGTAGGCTCCTTGCGAAGCACCTCCTCGGGGATAACATCATTGAATTGAGAATTGATGTAACGCGCCAAATCATAAATCTCGCTCTTATAAAGGTCACCCGTAGGACTGAACGCACCGGCCGTATCGCCGTAGAGCGTACACCAACCTATGGCATTCTCGCTCTTATTTGACGAATTGAGCAGGATGTAACCATCCTTATTCTGCAATGCCATAAGCAACACGGTACGTATGCGCGACTGGATGTTCTCCTCCGTAGCATCGAACTCCGTACCACCCGTCACAGGCTTCAGAGTACCAATGATAGAGTCATAGACCTCGTTTATAGGCAAGACACTATATTCAATGCCCAGATTTTCAGCCAACTTCTTGGCATCCTCAACAGACTCCCTCGACGAGAACTGCGAGGGCATCATCAAACCCTTGACATTCTCGGCACCCAACGCTCCGACAGCCAGGCACGCCACAACCGACGAATCAATACCGCCCGACAAACCCACGCATGCCTTTGCATAGCCATTCTTGTGGAAATAATCCCTCAAGCCCAGGCATGCAGCCTTGTATATCATACGCGTACGGTCGTTGTAGGTTGTGTATGGCACCTCGAAAGGCTCATTGTCGGCGAGGGTGTCGTAAAGCTGGAAGTCCTCCTCAAAACTCTTCATCATCAATTCAGGCTTACCGTGGCGATTCATCACACCCGATGTACCGTCAAAGACTATATCGCCCGAACCTCCTACCTGATTGATAAACACCACGTCGCGAGCCTCGGTGAAAGTCAGACGACGCAGCATCTCCTGACGCGATGAGAGCAAGCCCTTACCATAGCGGCGGGCATTGACACTAACCACCAAATCAGCCTCATCCTCCAACTCACTCAAGTGAGAGAGGTCATCACCAACCAGAATCGCAATCTTGGCACCCAAGATATCTATAACCTGATAGCCGTTGCCACTCACAATAAATCCCATCTCACGACGAGCCGAGATATACTGTTTCTCAACCACATGCTCAATCCTACCATGGCGCAACACTACGGCAGCACTCACGGCTCCCCTGTCGGTAAGCATGGGCGAACCCACGATGGCTGTCACACGCACACACTCCTTGGCAATATCTTCCAACGCCTCCTCACACAAGGTAAGGAACGTTGTCTTACGCAGCAAATCATAAGCTGGAGTCCCACTCACGGCATACTCTGCAAACAATACCAAATCTGCACCTGCTGCGTCGGCCTTACGAACAGCCTCAACAATACGTGCTGTATTCCCATTGATATCTCCAATCGTATAATTTAATTGGGCAAGAGCTATCTTCATTTTAGATGTATAATTTGAAAAAATAAGTTCTTCTAACTTTGTTGCGGCAAAGTTAAGCAATATTTTACAAACAATGAAGATTATTTACCTTTTATTTATAATAAAAAGATAAGGAGCCATCCGATGGATAGCTCCCTACTTGAATCTTACTAACTCGCTGCAACTACTCCTCGTTGTCAGCTACAAGAATACGACCGCAATACTCACAAACGATAAGTTTCTTACCCTGACGAACATCGGCCTGACGCTGAGGAGGAATACGATTGTAGCAACCACCACACGCATCACGCTTCACAGATACGACAGCCAAGCCGTTACGCACACTGCGACGGATACGATTGTAAGCAACCAAAAGGCGCTCGTCAATCTTCACTTTTGCCTTCTCGGCCTTAGCCTCCAACTCGGCAACCTGATCAGCTGTCTCGGCCTCGATGCTTTCGAGCTCAGTCTTCTTAGCATTAAGATCCATCTCGCGGTCTGCTACTACTGCCTCGGCACCCTCAAGCTGCACCTTCTTATTCTTAATTCCTGATGCATACTCCTTCAAACGCTTCTCGGCAAGCTCAATCTCAAGTTCCTGATACTCAATCTCCTTGGTAATTGCATCGTACTCACGATTATTGCGCACGTTATTCTGCTGCTCCTTGTAATGAGTGATTTGAATCTTGGCCTGATCAATCTCGCGCTTACGCTGCTTTGTCAGGGTATTAAACTCTTCTACCTCATTGTTAATGTTCTCGATACGAGTCTTCAAACCCTCGATCTCGTCCTCCAGATCCTGAACCTCCAAAGGCAGTTCACCCTTAACCTTGTTGATTTCGTCGATTTGAGAATCAATCTTCTGCAACTCGTAAAGAGCCATAATCTTCTCCTGCATCGAGTAATCCACTTCAGATGTTTTTTTCTGTGCCATATATTTTAAGTTTATTTTAGACCTATTAACGACTGACGTCAACCCTTAAAACATGTAATTTACCGGGTTACGCGAGCACACACTCTTGCGAACGGCAAAGATAGGTATTTTTTTTGATAAAAT
>JAFOHD010000028.1 GCA_017421945.1 Alistipes sp.
GTTAAGGTTGAGATTATGGTTCCATTGGTAGGTAACCACAAGGAGTTGCGCTACCAGAAGAATATCATCGACACAATTGCCAACCAGGTATTTGCAGAGCGCAACGACAAGATTGACTACTTGGTAGGTACTATGATTGAGGTTCCTCGTGCGGCTGTTACAGCTAACCAGATTGCAGAGGTTGCAGAGTTCTTCTCGTTCGGTACTAACGACCTTACTCAGATGACTCTCGGATTCTCACGTGACGATATCGCCAAGTTCTTGCCTGTATATTTGGAGAAGAACATCCTGAAGGCAGACCCATTCCAGATTCTTGACCGCAACGGTGTAGGTCAGCTGGTACGCGAGGCTGTATTCAAGGGTCGTGGCACTCGTCCTGATCTGAAGTGCGGTATCTGCGGTGAGCATGGTGGTGAGCCATCTTCTGTAGAGTTCTGCCACTACGCAGGTCTTAACTACGTAAGCTGCTCTCCATACCGTGTGCCTATCGCACGCTTGGCAGCGGCTCACGCAGCTTTGAACCAGAAGTAATCTTTTTACGATTATACGGGGCTCCTCACCTTCGGGTGGGGAGTTTTTTTGTGCCTACATGTGAAAAAGTTGGGTCTGCGTGCTGATTATTAAAGGTTTTTACATAAATTTGTAGTAGATAAATTGTGCTTAAACTAAAAAATATAATTACTAAAATCACACGTTATGAAAAACAGTTTTTGGAATGAGGCTTCAAGCGCTGGCGTGATATTGGGTTTGACGAGTATCTCATTCTCATTGTTGACAATGGTTCTGCCACAGAAGTTGAACATAGTCTTGTCGGGTTTAAGTTTCATTGCGACTATCTACCTTCTCTACATGTTCACCAAAAGACGCGCCATGCGGTTCCCAAATGAAGGGTACTCCTATTCGCAGTGTTTGGGCTTTATGGTTGCATCTGGCATCTTTGCGGGCATCATAACAGGTGCTTACCAGATTGTGGCGAGTAACTTCCTGTTCACAGAGAGTTACGAGCAGACCTACAAAACCATGATTGCCACATACGCCGAGATGGGCATATTTGACAACAACGCAATGGATGCGATAAAGAGCACCCTGCATTCTTACCTCTTCTCGCCAATACATGTTTTGATTTCAAATATAATGGCAATGTGCTTCTCATTTGGTTTCTACGGCCTGTTCATCGCTATTGGCACCAAACGTGAGGAGGACATCTTCGATCAAACACCAGAGAATGAAGAGTAACAATATGGAGCAAAGACTAAACCTGTCGGTCGTTGTACCTTTATATAATGAAGAGGAGTCACTCCCCGAACTCATCGAGTGGATTGACCGCGTGGCCACAAGCAACCACCTGACATATGAGGTCATCATGATTGACGATGGCTCATCGGATGGTTCATGGTCTGAGGTTAAGCGACTGAAGGAGAAATACCCCGCCATAAAGGGCATACGTTTTGCCCGCAACTACGGCAAGTCAGCAGCACTATACTGTGGCTTTGCCGAGGCTGAGGGAGAGGTTGTAATCACCATGGATGCCGACCTTCAGGACTCACCAAACGAGATTCCCGAACTCTACCGCATGATTATGGAGGAGGGCTACGACCTTGTGTCAGGCTGGAAGAAGAAGCGTTACGACCCTGCGGGAAAGCGTCTGCCAAGCAAATTCTTCAACTGGACTGCACGCATAGTGTCGGGCATCAAGCTCCACGACTTCAACTGCGGACTCAAGGCCTACCGCCGCCGTGTGATAAAGTCGATTGAGGTGTATGGCGAAATGCACCGCTACATACCCATCTTGGCCAAACATGCAGGCTTCAAGCGCATAGGCGAGAAGGTGGTACAACATCAGGAACGTAAGTATGGAGTATCGAAATTCGGCATGGAGCGTATGGTGAAGGGTTATCTCGACCTTATTACAGTTACGTTCATGTCGCACTTCGGACGCTCACCGATGTATTTCTTCGGCAGCCTGGGCACCATCATGTTCCTGCTCGGTGGAGGTACTACGGTGTGGATTATAGCCGACAAATTATACAAGCAGATAAACGCACTACCACTGCGTGCCGTGACCGACCAGCCACTCTTCTTTGTGGCGATACTTGCCATTATTTTGGGTGTGCAGCTGTTTCTGGCAGGATTTCTGGGTGAGCTTATCAACCGTAATTCTTCGGATAGAAACTCCTACCTGATTGACAACACAATCAAGTAAGCGACTGATTCGCACTGTAAGAAAAATGGGGTTACCCGAAAGGTAGCCCCATTTACATTATACCAAACAACTATTTACTTGCAAGCAATCTTCTCGACGCGACGAATGTGACGACCGCCCTCGAACTCGGTGTTAAGGAAGGCATCGACAATGGCAATGGCCTCGTCATTGGATATGAAACGAGCAGGCAAAACCACCACATTGGCATTGTTATGCTGACGTGTGAGGGCTGCAATCTCTTCGCTCCAGCACAAACCCGCACGAATACCCTGGTGCTTGTTCAGGGTCATGGCCATACCCTCGCCCGAGCCACACAAGCCAACGCCCTGCTCCATCTCTCCCGCCTCAATGGCAGATGCCAGAGCGTGTCCAAAATCGGGATAATCGATACTCTCCTCGGAATGAGTGCCAAAATCAACAACCTCATAACCCTTAGTGGAGAGATAACCCACCAAAAACTCTTTCATCTGAAAACCTGCATGGTCACACGCAATTCCAATCTTTTTCATAATCTGTATGTAGTTTATTCTTCGTACAAAGTTAATATATTTACGCAAAAATCAAACTCATAAAGCGAATATTTACGCCATGATGAGTGATTTGAACTCCTCGACAGCCATCTGCTCAACCTTGCAACAACCAATGTCGGTCGGGAAGATGATATAAATCTGCTCTCCCTCGCTTTTCTTATCCTTCTTCACGGCCTTGAGCAGGTAGCGGGTCTCAACCGGAGGCTCCAGCACAAAGCCTGCACGCTGAAGCAGGTTATCAATACGCTCCCTGTCTGCCGAGGAGAGTATTCCTCGCCGCTCGGCGGCATGGGCAATGAGCGACAGACCCACAGCCACAGCCTCGCCGTGATTCATCACCGACGAGCACTTTTCGATGGCGTGCGCCAGAGTATGACCCAGGTTCAGTTTGCGCCTATCACCCGACTCACGCTCATCGCGCTCAACAATGTCGGCCTTGACCTTGATGGCACGGTAAACTATCTCACACAAAAGTTCATGATTGCCAGCGAGTTTTTCCAAGTCGCACTCCTCAAGCATCTCCAGCAATGTGGCGTCGGCAATAACACCCGCCTTGATAATCTCGGCTAAGCCTGTGCGAAACTCTCGGCGTGGAAGCGTATGCAGCATCTCAACATCGCAAACGACAAATGATGGTTGATTGAATGTTCCTATCATATTCTTATAGCCATCCATATTCACGCCATTCTTACCACCCACACTCGCATCAACCTGCCCAAGCAGTGTGGTAGAGATAAATCCAAACTCCACACCACGCATATAGGTCGAGGCCACGAATCCCGTTATGTCGGTCACGATGCCGCCACCTATACCCAAGATAAATGTCGAGCGGTCAGCACCCATCTCAATCAGGCGACGATAAATCATATCGAGAGTATGAATGGTTTTGCTCGCCTCGCCCAGACCTATAAGTATATATTCATATTGCTCAAGCAGAGAGTGATAGTGGCGGTCGATATTTGTATCAGATATCACAATCACACGCTTGGCAGGCAGCAACTCGGGCAACAACTCCCCCAAACGTCCCACAACCACTTTACTGCGGCCTTTGATGTTAATTACATGTCTCATGACAGTCAATGCTTGAATAGTCGAACAAAAATAGCACATTTCTAACGATTTTTTATAACTTTGCAACAATAAATTCAATTACTATGCAAAAACTTCGCAACATTGCAATCATTGCACACGTCGATCACGGAAAAACGACGCTGGTCGATAAGATGATTGTTGCCGGACACCTGCTGCGTGGCGACAACAATACGGGCGACCTTATCATGGACAATAACGACCTTGAGCGCGAGCGAGGCATTACCATCCTGTCGAAAAACGTATCTGTTATATACAAAGACTATAAGATTAATATCATCGACACCCCAGGTCACGCCGACTTTGGTGGCGAGGTGGAGCGCGTGCTGAACATGTGCGATGGCGTGCTGCTGCTGGTGGATGCCTTTGAGGGTACTATGCCACAAACCCGCTTTGTATTGCAGAAGGCTCTCTCGCTGGGCAAGAAGCCCATCGTGGTGGTAAACAAGGTGGACAAGGCAAATTGCCGTCCCGAGGTGGTTAATGAGCAGGTTTTCGACCTCATGTTCTCACTCGGAGCAACCGAGGAGCAGCTCGACTACAAAACCATATACGGCTCGGCAAAGCAGGGCTGGATGTCACACCTATGGAACGAGCCAACCGACTCTATCGCACCGCTGCTTGATGCCATCATTGACGAGATTCCCGAGCCTGCGGTGGTTAAGGGAACACCACAGATGCTCATCACCTCGCTTGAGTATTCTCCTTATGTAGGCCGCATTGCCGTAGGTAAAATTACACGAGGTGAGTTGCGTGCCGGTCAGAGCGTGACTCTTGCAAAGCGCGACGGTGAAACCATGATTAAGACCCGCATCAAGGAGTTGATGGTTTTCGATGGTCTGGGCAAGAAGAAGGTCGAGAGCGTGGGCTGTGGTGAGATATGCGCCATGGTGGGTATCGAGGGTTTTGAGATTGGAGATACAATCTGCGACTACGAGAATCCCGAACCTCTGCCACCTATTGCCATTGATGAGCCAACGATGTCGATGCTCTTCACAATCAACAACTCACCATTCTTTGGTCGTGATGGTAAGTTTGTCACCTCACGCCACCTGAAGGAGCGTTTGGACCGTGAGCTTGAGCGCAATCTTGCTCTCCGCGTGGCTCCAGGGCAGAATGCCGACTCGTTCATAGTCTATGGCCGTGGCGTGCTGCACCTCTCTGTACTTATTGAGACCATGCGCCGTGAAGGCTATGAGCTGCAAGTAGGTCAGCCAAAGGTTATCATCAAGGAGATTGACGGCATAAAGTGCGAGCCTGTGGAGGAGATGACTGTGGATTGCCCCGACGAGCATGCCGGCACGGTTATCGAAATGGTGACAAAGCGCAAAGGCAACATGACCAACATGGAGTCTGACGGCGAGCGTACACGCCTTGAGTTCCTGGTGCCTTCACGAGGCATCATAGGTTTGCGTTCAAACATGCTCACCGCCACTGCCGGTGAGGCCATCATGACACACCGTCTCAAGGACTTTGAGCCTTGGATGGGTGAGATTGAGATGCGCACAAACGGCTCACTCATAGCCTCGGAAACAGGTACTGCTTATGCCTATTCGATTGACAAATTGCAGGACCGTGGTCGTTTCTTCATTGCACCTATGGACGAGGTATATTGCGGTCAGGTGGTTGGTGAGAGTACCCGTCAGGGTGACATCACCATAAACGTCACCAAGGCCAAGCAGCTCACCAACATGCGTGCATCGGGAGCCGACGACAAGGCTGTAATCGTACCTCCAAAGGTATTCTCGCTGGAGGAGGCTCTGGAGTACATTAAGGCTGACGAGTATGTTGAGGTTACGCCAAAGTCTATGCGCCTAAGGAAGATTCTCTTAAATGAGATTGACCGCAAGCGTGCTGCAAAGCAGGAGTAACACGCCATACATATAATCGTAAGGGTTGCCCCGAAAGTGGCAACCCTTATTGTTTATATAGAAATCGGATTAAAAACTGAACTTCGCGCCCACCATGCACTGCGCCGAATCGGTATAGTAGTGCAACCACTCATAAAGCTTGCTGCCCGTGAGGTTACGCCCCTCGGCAAAGACCGCCCAACGAGTGTTTATGCGCCACTCGACATCCAACCCAAGATTGATAGTATTGGAAGTCTGCGTAGCTACATAACTTGGCACGACACCCTCGGCTGGTTCACCCTCGGCGAGTGTCATCCACTTCACACCACCCTGATATTCGAGGGTCGCACCAACTGATAGGCGATGACCCGTATATCGTAGCTCGACATCAATATCGAAATTAGGGCGGCTACTATAAAAATTCTCATAATTCTCCCACACATAAGCACCCATCTGCACCTGAGCCATAAACCAACCTGAAGGTCGAAATACCACACTTCCATTCAACCGCAAACTATGCTGATATGCCAAGTCAAAGAGATAATCAGCCCCACTATTATACCAATAAGCATGGTCGTCGGCGAGAGATAATTCGGCAGAGAGATTATACGAGAACATTCCCTTAGCCAGATTTCCACCAAAACCGAACCGCCCGTTATATGATGATTCATTAGGAGTAGAGAGCAGCATACTCACCAACTCGCTTGATGGTAAAACAAAGGGATTCTCGTACGACAATGAAGCAAAATCATGACGTTTAATACCTCCATCGACTTCCAGATAAGGAACGAATGACTCCTTCTTGTTCTTCCACATCATGCGCAGATAAGGGAAGATGCGATGAGGAGAGCTTGTGAGCTCGCTCACCTTGTCGTAATAGTAGTCGGCACCTATCACAAAATCATATCTTTCACGGCTAAAGCCATAACGTAATCCCACATTGACAATGTTATTGCTGTAATCATCAAGTGCCCTCTGGCCATAAATACCTTCAAAGCCTGCATGAAAACGAAAATGATTCTTGCCGACTGCAACCTTGGCCATCAAATCAGACTGATTAAATTTGCCCACATCCTGCAATCGTGCCTTATTGCCATATAGCTTACCCCCTATCTCTGCATTAAAATTCCAACGGCTTGGATTGGTAAAGTCATCTCCAAAGCGAATCTTTCCATTAAAATCACCAAACGCAATACGCTCACCCGAAGTAGGATAGCGATGGCGCAAAACATGATTAGCGTAGATGTCAGCCTCGAGCAAATGACGCCCCACGAAGAGTCCGGCACGTCCTCCTATACGATTATCCATCTGTGAAGTACGGCGCGAAACCTTGGTTACCCCATCCAGAGCTTTACGATTACGATAGTCTCCCAGATGATTCACATAACCCATAGCATAGCCTCTATCCTTACGATAGGTAGATATGTAGGCATCGGCCTCACTCGCAAAGGGGACACCTGCCGCAGCCTTGACATAGAGCATGGGGGAACGTACAAAATCCCAATATGTGATGGTTGCAGGCTTGAAATTCTCGGTCATAAGTGAGGTTTCATAACCACGAGGCGTAAAAGCATAATCTACCTCGGGACGCATCATGACTGTGTCGGTCATATCGGGAACCATCGCTAACTTCTGCGCCGACTCAACATGTGGCGTGTAGTCCTTCTCAACATTCACCTGCTTTGACACCTGTGCCTGCGCCAAAGCGGGAAGGATGAGTATCAACATTAAATATATTAGGATTCTCTTCATCGTTAGTTCATTTTAGATATTTTCAATTTCGCCTCCTCTACAATGCCGTCATCGGCAGGAGAGTATCCATCCACCACGCTCTGATATGTAGCACGTGCCTGGAAGGCATCTCCTCGGTCAAGATATATATCACCCAAAAGGATAAACGCCTTTGCCAACCAATAGTTATGAGGTGTATTGCTATCCGACAGGGCGTAAACCATCTTCTCGGCATGGTCATAGCGTTTGGCTTTATACTCCTGCTCAATCATACGATAACGTGCCTCGGCTCCTTCGGCACTCTTAACCTCAGAACTCAACACCTTGAACACCTCCATCGCAGCAGCCTCGTCACCACGGCGAAGTAACACATGAGCCTTGGCATGACGCGCCTTGCGGCGTGCAATATCGGTTATGACATCAAACTTCTCAACATCATCTGCCATGGCTATAATTGCGTTATCATCGGCATACTTCAGTGTCGAAGCTACATATCCCGATGCCGAACTCTTACGCAGGGCGGCATCTGTGGTGACGTCATACAACTGACGGTATGCCCCTGCGGCTTGTTCCCACTTCTCGGCTTTGTAGCACATCGTAGAGAGTTTCTCCAGCACTCGCTCGGTGTATTGCGTACGGCCCTGCGCAGCAAGTGCAGAGAGGGTCTCGATAGCCTCGCCATCGTTACCATTTCTTATATGACAATCACTCAAGAAGAAGAGAGCATCGTTACGATAGTGTCCATTAGCATAATTCTTAAGGTAGTTATTGAAACTATTGGCAGCCTCGAGGGTCTTATCGCTCAAATATAGTTTCTGCGCTGCGGCATACGACAATGAGTCGCGCGTCATCTGGCTTACATCACCCTCAAGACCTACACGCTGGGCGTAATCGAAGTATGCGTCGGCGTTACCGCTGTCGATATATATCTCACGTATGCCCTGCAATGCACTCTTTGAGTGAGAGGACTGCGGAGCCGACTTTACAACCTTATCGTAATACTCCAAAGCCTTCTGTTTCTGCCCCAGATTCATGTAGGCAAGGCCCAAATCCGACAAGGCTTGAGTATAATGCTCTGAGGATGGATATTGTTCAACAAAACTCTCGAGCGTGCGCACACCATCGCCATACTGCTCTTGAGCGATGTATGTTCTACCCAATTCATACAATGCATCATCAACATAGTCACCTCGATTGGCTCGCACGATTTTGTTAAGCGACGATATTTTCTCCTCACGCTTATTCTGCACACCCTGAGTTATAGCACGCTGATACTGAGCATAATATCCCTCCAGGCCACCTATTGCTATACTCCTATCGTAACACTGTATGGCATCGTTGAACTCACGCTGGGCATAATGGATATCACCACGGCGGTTCATGGCATCGGCAAAGTAGGAATCCTTTGCTGTGTGTGACTTTAGGAATGCATCGAATGCACTTGATGCCAGCGATAGTTCGCCACTATTAAAATAGCAATAACCCGAGTTATAGTGAGCCATCGCATACTCCTTTGACGACTTGGGAGCACGCCCCAGGAAATTCTTATAGCGCTGCAAAGCCTCGCCTTCATTACCTCTGGCATAGGCCACCTCACCCAACCAGAACGACGCCAAAGCACTATATTTTGCATTGCCTCCTGCATTCATAGACTCGCGCAAAGCAGCTTCGGCTGTGTCCAATTCACCAGCCACATACGACTCCAGACCCTTGAAGTATGCAATCTTCTGCAATGCCAACTTGACCTCATTATCAGGATTGGGCAGGGTCTGAATAGCACGATAAGCTTCGTTGTAATTCTTAGAGTTGTAATATGCTGCAATGAGCAGGTTACGAGCGTCGGTATTACGCTCCGATTTGGGGTAGGTCTCAATATAGCGGCTCAACACGTTTATTGCCTCATTAAAACGGCCACCGCCCAAATCGTACTGTAACTTACCATAGTTAAACAGCGCATCCTCGGCAATTGATGCATCATGCTCGGCATTTGACGCCATAGCAAACGAATACATCGCATTGGTCTTATCGCCCTCACGCAGATAGCAGTCGGCCAGATGATACGAGGCATTCTGCGTAAGCATATCATCGGCACCGCACGCCTCACGCAAATATGGTGTAGCCTCGCCATAGCGAGCCTGACGATGAAGCGAGTAACTCATAACGTAGTTCTCGACACGCCCCATCTTGCCGCCTGCGGCTTTATAACGCGTCATGTAATTCACGGCCTTGCCATACTCCGAGAGTTGAAACCACGACTCAGCCATCATACGGTCAATCTGCATGGCCTGCTCCTTGGTGGTCTTGGCAATCAAGGCATCACCCTGCTCCACGACAGCCTTATACTTGCCCTCCTTGAAGTCAATCTGCATCACATAGAATGGCATCAGATCGCTATACTGACTGCTGCTTAGCAACGAGTTAAAACCATTGCGCGCCACATCCCACTCGCCACGCGTGTAGGCCATGTAGGACTTGTAGTAGGTGGCATGCTCGGCATACTCACTCTTAGACTTTATGCGCCCAAAATAGCTCTCTGCCGTGTCATAATCGCCCTTCATAAATGCCAGATAACCCATTCTAAGGTCATACTGCTCACGCTGCTGGGGCGAGAGAGTCTTATAATTCACCTTCGAGAGTTCCTCCTCGGCACGCGCATCATCTTCGCCCATACATGCCAATGTGGCTATATTAAACTGCACGTCGTTTGAGTATGTTGAGCCCTGATAATTGACAAGGAAACTGCGCAACCCTGCCTCAGCATCCTGCATCTTAAGAGCCGTGTCGCATAATGCAACATAGTAGTCTATGCGCTCGATAAAATGGCTATCGGTAACAGGAGATAGCTTCTCCCTTAAGTTAAGCAATTCGGTGCGTGCCTCTATACAATGGCCGAAATTATACAACGATATACCGCGCCTTATCAACTGCTCGATACTCGGAGACTGTGCCCACAATGGCTGAAACGACAAAACCATCAGCCATACGATAAGTATTGATACTTTTTTCTGCATCTTCATTCTCGGATAAATAATCGTACAAAGTTAGTGTTTTTACTGCAAACTACACAACATAGGAACGATTATTGTCAGTATAAAATTGTGATACTCATGCCTACTTTAGCTTAAAGGCATGAAATTTATAAATTTCATAACTTTCTTTTCGGATGAATACAAATCAACAAAAGGTAACCGTCGAGCTGTGCGACGGACAGTTCTGCCTTGCCAAGAATGGCTCGGCTGACAAGCTCAACCCCAAGGCTCTGCTGCTATGCGCTACGGCGAAGTGTGCAGGTCTGACCATTATGGCAATGCTGGAAAATAGTAAGATTACACCTAAAAGCATGGAGATTACCGTCGAGGGCGAGCTCAACACCCCCACACTTCGAGGCGAGAGTATCTTCCTTAATTTCGAAGTTATCTACCGCGTGGAGTGTAAACGTCTGGAAGACCAAGATGAGGTATCGCAGGCTGTGGAACGCGCGCAAGAGAAGTATTGTGGCATGATTGCCATGCTGCGTAAGATTGCACCCGTATCGCAGGTGATTGAGGTGGTCAGCACCGAAACGGTTGAGGCATAAACAACATGGGGCTATCAACTGCAAGGTTGGTAGCCCTATCTGTATGTAGTTTATGCGCATTTTGCAGGCGAGCGTAACGCCGAAATTAAGCGAAAACACGTCTAACACTGTAAAAAAAACGTGTAGAACTGAGGAATTTCAAGGCTTGCGAAGCACACAAAAGCGGAGCATACTTGACGTATGTGAGCATTTTGCGGGCAAGCGTAACGCCGAAATTACCTGTTCTACACGTTTTTTATCGTGCCGCAATCCTATTATATGCCGACCACGCAACGGCATAGTTATAACGTGCTGTGATGGCGTTGGTATAAATCTGAATCCAGCTTATTTGCGCCTGTAACACATCGAGAAGTGTTGCCTGCCCGGCCTGATAGGAGTAGGTTGAGATTGAGAGGTTGCGGCTTGCGATATCGACATTGCGCAGTGACGACTGCATCTGCGAATAACTGCTCAGCAAGGCACTCCACCCATCAGCCTCCTCGAGTGAAATGGCCTCCTGCAACTCTTCAAGAGCAATCTCCTTAAGCTGAACATCACGCCGTGCCGTTGCTACGGCATGTCGCCGCTCTCCCCAATGAAATATGGGCACACTCACACCCACAACCAAAGCACCATCAAGGTAGGTCTTTGCCGAGCGGTTAGGCGAAAACGTCTGCCACGAGCCACTCACACCTGCTTTGAGCGAAGGGTTGTAGGCCGACCGCTTGAGCAGCACGCCATACTCGGCAGCACTCACACTTTGCTGGGCAACCTTCACATCGGGACGTCGCTCGACAATCTCGCCCATAGTAACCCGCACAGGCATAGCAAGGCTGTCTATAATGGAACTTGTAAGCACCACCTGAAGCGTATCGCTCTCACGGCGCAGATTATTGAAACGATGCAGAGCGGCATCGTAGTTGTTTTTCAATGCTATACGTGAATACTCGGCATCACTCAGACGCGCCTCAACCTGCAACAAATCGCCATGTGCCACATAACCCTCACGATAACGCTCCTGCACCACATCGTAGAGCGAGCGGATGATGCTCACATACTCATCGCTGGCAGCCAAGTAGAGTTGCATGGCCGACACCGTCCAATAGGCATCATCGGCAGCATAACGCACGTCAAGGGCTGTCTGCTCGTGGTTTCGCTGCGAGATGTCATACTGCAAAAGCGACTGACGATATGCTGCACGCACACCTCCTCCGGCATAAATCACCTGCTCGAGGCGTGGTTCAACCCTGAAACCCCACAAATCGGCACCATCGTTGCGCCTGAACGCAGTGGTAAACGACGCATCGGCTGAGAGTCGGGGCAGAAAACCCGTGCGCTCCACGCGGCTCTGGGCAAGCGCACGCTCGCTCTCGGCCGCAGCACTCTCAAGTTCAAGGCTACGCTGCATGACTATGTCGCGATACTCTTCAATTGATATTTGAGCCGATGCCGAAAGCGAGAACAATACGGCACATAACAAACTACACTTTCGCATACACATTCTGTTTTGTGTTATCTCTTTTTATACCATGAATCATCACATAAGCCACCGGCAGCACCACCATCGTCAGCATTGTAGCCACCAGCAATCCTCCCATGATGGTGGCCGCCATGCTGGCAAACAACGAGTCAAAGAGCAGTGGCACAAGTGCAAGGATTGTGGTCAGCGATGCCAGCGAAACAGGCACAAGGCGGTCACGCGTGGCCGACACCACAGCCTCGTATGGAGCAATGCCCCCTGCCATTCGCTCACGTATGGAGCTCAGGAGTATAACCCCGCTTTTCACATTCATGCCCACAAGTCCCAGCAAGCCAAGCAGCGAGAAGAAGTCAAACTGATTGGCAGTTATGACCAGACCAAACACCACACCTATGAATATGAGGGGTGTCATGAGCAGGATGATGATGGCGTCACGGAAATTATCAAACAACAGCAACAGCAGCATAAACATCAATATCAGCGCAAGAGGCAGATTCTTCGCCAGGGCTGCGTTTGATTCTGCCTGCGACTCCTGCTCTCCAAAAATCTTCATCTGATAACCCTCGGGCAGCGTGACTTCATGGCGAATCCTCGATTGCAACTTCTTGAGCGCAAGTATAGCGTTCTGCCCCTGCGCAGGGTCACACTGCGCCTTCATCACCCGCTGGCGATTATAGCGTTTCACCACGCCTGTACTATAATCAAACTTAAAGCCGCTGCTCGCCTGCTCAATGGAATAGACCTTGCCACCCTGCGAGAATATAGGCATGGATTGCAGATTTGAGAGGTTGTACTCCTCGATGTCGTCATCCTTGAGCAGTATGGGCATCAGTTCATCACCCCTGCGGAACTCCCCCAGCGGATAGCCATCGGTGGCGAGCGTTATCCACTGCGCCATGCGTGAACGCCCCACGCCTATACGCTGCCCCTTGGTCTGGGAATATACGGGAAGCCATGTGGGGATTCTGTTGCCCCAACTGTTGCGCACGTTGGTGAGTTCGGGCATCTGCCACATGATGCGCTCCACCTGATTCGTAAGGCGCAGCAACGTATCTACATCTTGTCCTATAAACCCTATCTCAATGGTTGCATCAGGCACAGGCGAGAGCTTGAAGAGCGACGAGCGCAGCCACACATCGGGATACGACTCCATAACATAATCATCAAAGCGTCGTTTCACAGCCTCGGTATAGCGTTTATGGCGTAACTCAACAAGCAGATTACCGAAGTTGGGACGTGGTGCGACACTACCACTGGCCAGATAGTAACGCAGCGGCGAGGCTCCTGCCGTGGTCGATACCCTCACCACCTCGGGCTGCGCACTGATGTAGCGGCTCATGCTATCGAGGGCACGTTGCGAGGCCTCAATATCATAGCCCTCGGGTAGAATCACATCGGCACGGAAGTAGGGCTTGTCAATCTGCGGAAAGAAGTTCTGCGGCATATACCCCATCAGCACCACGGCACCCGCAAACAGAGCCACAACTCCCATAATAAACCATCCACGCAAACCCAGCAACCGTTCAAGCAACACCCCAAACCACTCATTACCGCTCTGCACCGACTCTGACATTGACATCGGGCGCAACAATCGCACGCCCATCATAGGCACCTGACTCAATGCCAGCACCCAGCTCAGAAGAAGCGAAAGCATGATGACCACAAACAGAGGCTTGACAATCTCGGCAACGGCCGAAGGGGCAAGGTAGAGGGGCAGAAACGATATGATGGCTATGAGCGTAGCACCCAACAACCCCCACATGGGCGTTGTTGCACCCTTAATAAATGCACTGCGGAGGTCAATGCCATGCGCCATGTACTTCTGCGCATTGTCCACCACCACGATGGCATTATCAACAAGCATACCCATGGCTATGATGAAGCCCGCAAGCGAGGTGCGATTAATACCCTCACCCAGCATATACATGCACAGCATACTGCCTCCAATGGTGAAAATCAGAGAAGAGCCTATCAGCACACCACTCCTAAAGCCCATGGCGAGCATGATAACCAACACAACTATTGCCACCGACTCAAGCAGATTGAGCATAAAACTGAGGTTTGCCTCGCGGGCAATCTTATCTTCGGGATACAGCTCGACGAGTTCCATACCCACGGGCATTTGCAAGGAAAGAAGTTCGATTTGCTCATCGAGCTTTGCACCCAGCTTGACAACATCGACATCGGCCGCGGAGGAGATACCCACGCCCACGGCTCGCAGTCCATCAACGTGCATAATCACCTGTGGTGGTGACACATATCCGGCTTCAATGCGGGCAATGTCGCCCAAACGGAACTGACGCCCATCGGAGGCAATGAGCAGCTGATTCGATATGTCGTCAATCGTATTATATACCCCCGTCTCAAGCACAGTTATACGCACATCGCCCGCAACCACATCACCAGCCTTCACGACATCGTTCTGCTGCGAAATCATGGCGACAATCATCTCGGGTGTGATGGAGAAGTTGGCAAGGGTAGATTTGGTTATGTAGATGTTCACCACGGGCTGCTGCTCGCCCATCAGTGCCACCTTTTGCACGCCTTCGACCGTCACCAGCTGAGTCTTTATGCGTTGCGCCCATTCACGTATCTCATCCCATGAGAATCCCTTGTCGGCAACAAGCCCGTAATAGAGTCCATAGACATCGCTGAAATCGTCATTCACGACAATCTCACCCGCACCCGATGGCAGTTGAGGCCTGATGTTACTCACCTTGCGGCGCAGTTCATCCCATAGTTGAGGTATATCCCGAGCAGGTGTACCCGACTCCAGCTCCACCACAATGCGCGAGGAGCCGTAGTAGGATTCCGAATTAAGCTTCTTAATCTTACGCATTGACTGCAACTCGCGTGCTATAGGCTCGGTAATTAACTGCTCAACCTCGTAAGGCGTAGCTCCAGGATAGCTGCACGAAACGACGGCACTCTTAAGCACAAAGGTTGAATCCTCCTTCTTGCCCATCCTGTCAAACGACCATATGCCACCCACCACAAACAACGCCAGCACAAACCACACAACACTCTGGTGGCGCAGAGAGTAATCCGATAACGACATAACAACTATTTTATGATTTTAACCTCTTCACCCTCCTCTAATCGATAGACGCCTGCCGTAACCACCACATCGCCCTTGCTCAATCCCGACTGCACGGTTACCATATCACGACCAAACAGACTCCCCAGCTGCACAGCACACAGTTGTACTCTGTTATCAGGCCCTACTCTCCACACATAAGTTCCACCTGCTGCCGGTGCATAGACCGCCGTAAGGGGTATAGCCACAAGGTTGGCCATCGACTCCGAGGCTCGGATGGTCACCTGGCAGGTCATGCCGGGCGTAATGTGGTAATTGCGTGTTTCATCCTTCGAGAGTTTCAGCGACACAGGAAATCCCGAAGCATCAGATGCCGTTTTGGCATAGGAGTCAAGGCGTGCCGCAAAGCGATGTGAGGGGTAATTATCAAAACGCACATAATAGCGGGTGGTAGAGTCAGCAAGCAGAAACATACTGCGTTCCGACATTGTAAATTCGACTGTTGTGCTTACGGGATTGACCAATCTGAGAATGGTCTGACCTGCATCAACACGCTGGAACGCATCGACATAAGTACGTTCAATAACACCCGCAAAGGGGGCACGCAACTTGGTTTCAACGAGCAAATCTTTCGAGTTCTCATACTTCGAGCGAGCCTGCACAAACGCAGCCTCGGCACTCTCGACCTCCTGCTGCGACACAGCATCGTGTTCCAGCAGACGGCGCATACGCTCATACTGCGACGATGCGCGTTCATACTGCGAACGGTCGGATGCCACCTGCAACTCCACATCACGGGCGTCAAGCGTAGCAAGCAACTCGCCACGTCTTACCATATCTCCCTTGCCGACATCAACACTCGCCACCTGACCCGAAATCTTGAATGCCAGCATCGTGGCATCATCGGCAGTAGCCATGCCTGCAAAGTCACGCTCGATAAAATCAACACCCTGCACCACGCCAACCTTCACCGTTCGAAGGGGCTTATCACTGCTTGCGTGCCGGCCGATGCATGAGTAGCCGAGCAGAGCAACAGATAGAATAGAAAATAGCAGTCTGCACATAAACAAAAAAAATTGACCTTCGACATGTCAAAGGTCAATTTTTATACCAAACTGCAACACTACGGCAAAATGCTACAATTTAATCCTGCGGCAGTTATATTTTCCCTGTATCACACCATCCTGCAACACCACCAGACCATTCTCGGCACGCAGCATGGTCTTAAGCACCGTGGCGTCAATATTATAGCATCTGACAGCCTCGCCTCCGCCGAAATCGTGCCACGTCACCTCACGCAAAGGTTCGGGCGTAAGGCAGACCACATAACCATTCTCGCGCGAAGCATGTTCCACGACCTCACGCAGATTCTGTCGGCAGCTATCGGACAGTTTGCTGAGATTGGTGACACATATCATATACACCTTGCCCTGGCGGGTGAGAATCTCCTCGGTGGCATTGCCCTCAACATCCGCAATTGAAAACTCACTCACAAGGGTGTGTATAGGCGAAATCTCGTTATCAACACGTGTTTCAACCCACTCCCACTTCTTCTCGTTCTGCCACTCCTTGTCATCTATCGAGAACTCCCTCAAGCGGCCCGTACGGCGGTTACGATATACCAGCACATACTCCTCCTCCGACATCTCCTCGCTTCCGGTATCATGCTGCGCCTGAATCATCTCGTAGATATTTGCACCCTTCTTGTAGGGCAGGAAGTCTATCAGCGGCAGGGTGTAGTAACAATATACTCCTATGCCCATTGCCAGCGAACAGAACAAGCATGTAAGCAGTATCTCCACACGCTTGAATACAAATATCTTGTCCTTACGATAACGCCACCAGATAGTCACAACCATAGGCAACACAATCAGATTCTTCAAAAACGTAGCCCACGGCGACAACTTAAGCGCATCGCCAAAGCATCCGCAATCCTCAACGGGAATCCACGTAGCACTCAAGAACGTAAGCACGGTGAAAAACGACATCGACACCAACGCAAAAATAGAGATAAGCCTGATACGCACCTTGAACAGCAGCATCAAACCCATCATAAGTTCTGCGCCACACAACCATATAGAGAACCACATGGATGCTGGCGAGAGCCACTCCATGCCATATATTGACAGATACTCATTGACCTTGAGTGCCGTACCCCACGGATCCACCACCTTGACAAAACCCGAGAATATAAAGAATATTCCCACAACGACACAGAACAGAGTCGCCAGACACTTCAATCTTTTCGAAGTCATCATCTTCTACGCTTTACAATTCCACTTTAGTGCTGACCACCTGCATTATGCGACCAAAAATCTCGTCAGGCGAAGCCATCTCACCCGCCGGCGTGGTGCAATCCACCACATACATATCCTCATCGTAGCCTGCGGCATCAATATAAACCTGACGTACAGCACGCTGCAAATCCATCGACTGCTCGTGTATATCCTGCTTACCGCATAGATACTCTCGGTCATCTCCCGTACGCTGCTCGGTGAGCTTGCGCTCGGTGAAGGCAAAAGGTACATCCAGAAAGAGCGACACATCGGGCTTGGGGATTGCGAAGTAATCATACTCAAGGTTTAGAATCCACTCACGCAGCTTCTCCCTCTCGGCCGCATCGCTGAGTTTGGCACACTGATAACCCACGTTGGAGTATACATATCGGTCAACGATGACCACCTTGCCCTCGTTCAGCCAGCCCTGAATCATCCCTGCGGCATCGCGTCTGTCCTCGGCATACAGCAACGCCACAACATAAGGGTCCACCTGCTCAACGGAGCCAAGTTCGCCACGCAGGAAGCGGGCTATCATATCGCCAAAATAGGGGGCATCGAAACGCGGGAAGTGTAGATACTCACTCTCCACACCCTGCCGGGCAAACATCTCACGCAACTTGGCTATCTGGGTTGATTTTCCGCAGCCATCTACGCCTTCAAGTACTATAAACATATCTCTTTTTGTTGGTTTCTTCTCTATCTCAACATCTTGACGGCACGCTCCACACCTCGGTGCAACGCCTCCATCTCCTCCGGGGTGTTATACATGGCAATGGAAGCCCTGCACATGCCCGTCACGCCATAGTGCGTCATGACAGGCTCGGCACAATGCTGCCCCGTACGCACTGCAATGCCCAATTTGTCGAGAATCATGCCCAAATCGTAATGATGCACACCCTCGACATTAAACGAGAGTATCGAACACTTATCCTCGGACTGTCCATATATGCGCAGACCATCAACCGATGACAGCAACTGCTCACCATATTTCAAAAGCGATGTCTCGTAAGCCTCAACGGCGGCCAAGTCCAGACCTGCAAGGTAACGCACAGCCTCACCCAGACCAATGGCACCCACGTAATTGGCCGTACCCGCCTCAAACTTAAGAGGCAACGGAGCATAGGTAGTGCGTTCAAACGACACCCTATCAACCATATCACCTCCACACATAAACGGAGGCATCTGCTCCAGAATACTCTGCTTGCCGTACAACACGCCAATGCCCGTAGGGCCGTAGAGCTTATGACCCGAGAAGGCATAGAAATCGCATCCCAGCTCCTCAACATTCACTCCTCCATGCACTACGCCCTGGCAACCATCAACCATAACCACCGCACCGACATCGTGGGCCTTGGCGATGATGGGTTTCAAGTCGGGACGTGTGCCAAGCGTATTTGAGGCCTGCGTCACCGCCACCAGGCGAGTTCGGTCATCGAGTAGCGAGTCAAGCAGTTCAACCCTCAAAGAGCCCTTGTCATCAAATGGCAGCACACGTATCTCAACACCCTTGCGCTGGGCTATCAACTGCCACGGCACGATGTTGGAGTGATGCTCCATCTCGCTGATGATTATGTTGTCGCCCTGCGAGAGGAACCTTTCGCCCCACGCATAGGCCACCGTATTGATAGATGCTGTGGCTCCAGCCGTAAAGATGACCTCCTCGCGCGCCGCAGCACCTATAAACCGCCGAATATCATCACGCGCCTGCTCGTAGAGCGCTGTCGCCTGCTCCGAGAGGTGATGCACACCACGATGGATGTTGGCATTCTGCTCACGATGCACACGATTAACCGCCTCGATGACACACTCAGGCTTCTGCGCCGTTGCGCCACTATCGAGGTAAACAAGCGGCTTGCCGTTTACCTTCTGCCCAAGTATGGGGAAATCCTTACGTATCTGATTTGGGTCAAACATCTTTACAACAGTTCCAATTTTGAGGCAAGCTCCTGCGCCAGCACCTCGCCAAACTCACCCGACTGATAGACTATATCACTCACAAAACCCTCAACCTGCAAACGCTTGGCCTGCTCGAGCGACAGACCTCGCTGACGCATATACAGCACAGCCTCGCTGTCGAGCTGACCTACGGTAGCTCCGTGAGAACATTTCACATCGTCGGCATATATCTCAAGCTGCGGCTTGGTCTTGATACGGGCCTCGCCGCCAATCTCAATGTTGCGGGATGTCTGCACGGCATCGGTACGCTGCGCATCGGGTGCGACATAAACCATACCCTCAAACTCGCCTACGGCCGCTCCTCCAGCAATACCCTTCACCAGAGAGTTGCTGCGACAGTCAGCCGTATTGTGGTTGATGCGCACCGCCACACGAGCATGCTCCTGCCCGCCAATCACATAGGCTGCACGCAACACGTTTGACGCATGCGAGCCGTTCATATCGGCCTCATAGTCGAACCTTGCACCCGCCACAATCACGCTCGTCATCTCGCACCTACTGCCCGTCTGCTGACGCAGCTCCACACGGCAATCAGACTCGCAGAGCATGACGTGCAACATGCGCACAACGGCATGAGGGGCAATGTCAATCAATAGGCGTGACTCGCCCGTGTGAGTATGCAGAATGATAAAATACTCCTCCGCCTGCTCGGCTATGCCGCACTCCACTTTCGTGGGGTTCACAAGCAGCAACGCCGACTCACCACCGGGCAGGGTAACCTCTCCCGACGACGAGCAATCTATGCCAATGCTATGTAAATAATCGAGCAACGCCATCACTACTCCTCCTGATTGTTAATAAGCCAATCGTAGCCCTCCTTCTCCAGCTTAAGAGCCAAGGTCTTATCGCCTGAATATATGATTCTGCCCTTGTACAACACATGCACATAGTCGGGGACAATGTAATCCAGCAGACGCTGGTAGTGAGTGATGACGATGGTGGCGTTTTCAGGCGTGTGAAGCTTGGTAACTCCCGTAGCCACAATACGCAGGGCATCAATATCGAGTCCCGAGTCGGTCTCGTCAAGCACCGCCAGCTTTGGCTCAAGCATAGCCATTTGGAAAATCTCGTTCTTCTTCTTCTCGCCACCCGAGAATCCCTCATTCACAGCACGTGACGTGAGCTTCGCATCAAGCTCCACGATGGCACTCTTCTCGCGCATCAGGCGCAGGAACTCACCTGCCGACAGAGGCTCCTCACCGCGGAACTTACGCTGCTCGTTCACTGCTATCTTCATAAAGTTGGCCATCGTCACACCAGGAATCTCGACAGGGTACTGAAAACCCTGAAACAACCCCTTACGGGCTCTATCCTCAACAGAGAAGTCGAGCAGGTTCTCGCCCATGAATGTCACTTCGCCCTCGGTCACGGTAAACTTCTCGTTACCTGCAAGCACCGATGCAAATGTACTCTTACCCGAGCCGTTGGGGCCCATTATGGCATGCACCTCGCCGGCCTTGACCTCAAGGTTTATACCTCGAAGTATCTCCTTATCACCGACCGATGCGTGTAAATTCTTAACTGTAAGCATATCTTGTTCTCTTTATTTATCTCATTTATCCTACCGAGCCTTCAAGGCTTATGGCAAGCAGTTTTTGTGCCTCAACGGCAAACTCCATGGGCAGCTTGGCAAGCACCTCGCGCGCATAGCCATTCACTATAAGCCCAACGGCATCCTCGGTCGAGAGTCCCCGCTGGCGACAATACATAAGCTGCTCCTCCGAGATTTTCGATGTCGTGGCCTCATGCTCCAGCACTGCCGTAGGGTTATGCGAATCAATCACAGGGAAGGTGTGTGCCCCGCACTTGTCACCTATCAGAAGCGAGTCGCACTGCGAGTAGTTGCGGGCATTCTCGGCACCCTTCGCCACACGCACCAAACCTCGATAGGCATTCTGACTCCTGCCCGCCGAGATACCCTTCGACACTATACGACTGCGGGTGTTGCGCCCTAAGTGAATCATCTTCGTGCCGGTATCCGCCTGCTGATAGTTGTTGGTCATGGCAACCGAGTAAAACTCTCCTACCGAATTATCACCCAGCAGCACACAACTCGGATACTTCCACGTGATGGCCGAGCCTGTTTCAACCTGTGTCCACGACAGACGGGCATTCTCACGACACATGCCTCGCTTGGTCACAAAGTTATATATTCCGCCCTTGCCATCCTTATCACCCGGATACCAGTTCTGCACCGTCGAGTACTTAACCTCGGCATCCTTCTCCACAACAATCTCCACCACGGCAGCGTGCAGCTGGTTCTCATCACGACGGGGAGCTGTGCAACCCTCAAGATAGCTCACATAGGCACCCTCGTCAGCCACAAGCAACGTACGCTCAAACTGCCCCGTACCCTCGGCATTTATGCGGAAGTAGGTTGAAAGCTCCATAGGACATCTTACACCCTTGGGAATGTAGCAGAACGAGCCATCAGAAAATACCGCAGCATTCAAGGCAGCGTAGAAATTATCGGTGTAAGGCACCACCGAGCCAAGATACTTCTGCACCAGTTCGGGATATTCACGAATAGCCTCCGAAATCGAGCAGAAGATGATGCCCTTCTCGGCCAGCGTCTCGCGGAAAGTGGTCTTTACCGACACCGAATCCATAACGGCATCGACCGCTACGCCCGCCAGCGCCATCTGCTCCTCGAGCGGAATACCCAGCTTATCAAAAGTGCGCTTGAGTTCGGGATCAACCTCATCCATCGAGCCCAGCTTCTTGGTCTGCTTGGGAGCGGCATAGTAGATTATATCCTGAAAATCAATTTCGGGAATATCCAGATGTGCCCACTCGGGCAGAGGCATCTTCTGCCAATGGCGGAAAGCCTTCAAGCGACGCTCAAGCATCCACTCGGGCTCCTCCTTCTTCTGCGATATCAGGCGAATAACATCCTCGTTCAGTCCACGAGCAATGGTATCGGTTTCGATATCTGTGGTAAATCCATATTTATATTCGCCTTCCAGCGATTCTATTATCTCCTTTTCAGCCATAATATACAATTATAGGGAGCAAATTTACAAAAAAAATGCAAATGA
>JAFOHD010000029.1 GCA_017421945.1 Alistipes sp.
AGCCTCGATAATCTCCTCAAATGGGTCCTGATCCTCCTTTGAAACAGGCTTCATACCCAATACTACGTCACCGTACATCTGTACGAAACGGCGGTATGAGTCCCATGCGAAACGAGGGTTGCCTGTACGCTTTGCAACAGCCTCAACAGCCTCATCGTTCATACCGAGGTTAAGGATTGTATCCATCATACCTGGCATTGAGGCGCGGGCACCTGAACGTACTGACACCAAAAGAGGCATCTCCTTGTCGCCGAACTTCATACCTGTGAGGTTCTCGATGTTGGTCATTGCCTTCTCAACCTCAGGGCGGAGAATCTCAATAACGGCCTCCTTGCCCTTGCTGTAATACTCAGCACAAACCTCAGTAGTGATAGTAAATCCTGGAGGCACTGGGATACCGATGAGGTTCATCTCTGCCAAATTGGCACCCTTACCACCAAGTAATTCTCTCATTTTTCCATTACCCTCAGCCTCTTTGTTGCCGAAAGTATAGACACGTTTTACATCTGCCATAATCTTGGTTGTTTATTAAAATTTTTATTATTTGTATATATAATTTTCTTTACCTGCTTTTAACCGTACAAAAGTAAAACTTTTTTACTAATGTGCAAATATTTTGTCGAAATATATGAATATGGGTAGCCAAGAAGAGTATCCTCCAATGTATTTCCCATCTTTGTAGCATGCTTTTGGTTTGCCTGAGGAGTCAATCATCCACCCGCGGACATAGACGTCGGAGTGCTGTGCAGCCTCAATATTTGTCACTATATAATCCTGCATCTTCCACTTACTCTGCACGATACGGTTACCGCGACCTTGCCTTTCGGCATCGCGCAGAGTGTTGTGTAGGCCGAGTTTCTTAAAATTTAACTTTCCCACCGAGCCTAAAATGATAATATTACTATCTTGCTCCTTTGTTTTGTTGTTTAGCAACACGCCAAGCGATTTGCATCCATGGCTGATAATTATTGTGAGCGGCGAGAGCCCAACCTCGCCCTCGATACATAAAGCTCCTTGCCACGGAGTTATCTTATTTGGGAAAAATCTATCACCCTGGTAGAGTAATGCAAAATCCAAGCCGTTTGAGTCGGAGGAGTTTTTATGCAGGTAGGCATAGTCGTTGTTCGAGAGTCGAACAATGTCGCGTACCACCTGCTCATTTTCAACCCCATAAAGTGCGACTACGGGCATTGACATGGAGTCAATAACCTGTGTGATGTTAGCGATTTTTCTTCGGTAACGTTCCCTGCTCCAGCCCATGCTGCCGTGGGGAGTGTATGCTTTGTCGTTGTGTGAAGGAGAGGGTAGCGTGTCGTAGAGATTATCGACGTTGTAAAACGCTATGCCAAATGATTTATCATTCTGAGAATAAGTTACTTGCATAGCGAGGATAAGAAGCGCAAAAATAAGTAGTACCCGACGCATATCTATCTCTCTATGACGCCCGAACCTACCAGCTCATCTCCATCATACCATGCTGCAAACTGCCCCGCAGCGATACCCCTCTGTGGCTCATCAAACACAACATATAATCCCTCTTGTTGGCATATTAATTCTGCCTGTTGCAACGGCTGTCGGTAGCGGATGCGTACCTGATAACGACGCTGCTCACCCGTCTGCATCGCATGGGTGGGGTTTACCCAATGAATATCATTTGGAAGAATACGCAACGCCTTGCGGTAAAGTCCTGGGTGTGAATCGCCTTCGCCAACATATATCACGTTCTCCTTTACATCGGTGGCTATGATGAAAAGTGACTCCTTGCGACCGCCTATACCCAGACCCTTGCGCTGGCCTATGGTGTAGAAATGTGCGCCATTGTGAGTGCCTATCTTCTTGCCATCACGCACGGTGTAGTGGTTGGGCTCGGCAAGAGATGCCAAATCCTCCTTTGGTGGGGTGGTATATCCTCGCCACGAGGGCAGAATCTCATGCACGTTGCCCTGCTTGGCTGCTATCTGTTGCTGGAGGAATATGGGTAAATCGACCTTGCCTACGAAGCATATACCCTGCGAATCCTTGCGCTTGGCGGTGGCAAGTTTCTGCTCCTGGGCGATGCGGCGTACCTCGGGTTTGAGCATATCGCCGATGGGGAATAGTGCATAACGCAACTGCTCCTGGGTTAGCTGGCACAGGAAATAGCTCTGGTCTTTGTTGGGGTCGGTACCTGCCAGAAGCTTGTATGTCGTTTTGCCATCCTGCTCCAAAATGAGTTTGCGGCAATAGTGTCCCGTAGCCACATAGTCGGCACCCATCTTCAGGGCCTCCTTCAGAAAAACGTCAAACTTTATCTCTCTGTTGCACAGCACATCGGGGTTGGGCGTGCGACCTGCCTGATACTCGGCAAACATGTAGTCCACCACGCGGTGGCGGTACTCCTCGGATAAATCGACAAAGCGGAACGGAATATCAAGACGCTTGGCTACCAGTTCGGCAAACACCTGGTCGTCATACCAAGGGCAGTCGCCTTCGAGCGTGCCTGTGGTATCGTGCCAATTACGCATGAAGAGTCCTATGACCTCATGTCCCTGCTCCTTGAGCAAATATGCTGCTACGGAGGAATCAACACCTCCCGAAAGACCTACTACAACTCGTGCCATTTGTGCTATTTATTCGCTTTGGCGCAAAGTTACGAAAAAAGTGCGGATAATCTACTAATTGCGGGCGAAATATGAGTCAGGCCGAGGTGCGCAGACGTGGGCGGGTGAGAATAAATCACAAATCATGCAAGTAATTACGGAAATTATTATAACTTTGTACTGCAAAATTTTTATAGTATAACGTAATTTTAATTTCAAAAAATATGATACAGCGAATACAGACACTCTACCTGGTGGCCATCGTAGCATTGATGGTAACCGCTATTTTCAGCCCATTGGCCTATTTTGTGGCAGGTGCCGAGGAGTATAAACTCTATGCTTTTGCTCTTGAGGGGGCCCAGGCTTCATATTCAACCATTTACATGGGCATCGTGGTGGCGTTGTCGGCTGTCGTGCCGCTTGTTACCATATTCCTGTTCAAAAACCGATTGTTGCAGATTCGCCTGTGTGCCGTGGAATTGGTCTTGCTCATCGGTTGTGTAGCGTTTATGGCAATATATTACTATCTCGGTGGTCGTATGTTTGCCGATTTGGAGTTTAACACACAAGGATTCCAGATTGCAATCATCTTCCCTGTCGTGTCGCTTATCCTAGATTATCTGGCTATGCGTGCCATCTTCCACGATGAGGCTCTTGTCCGTTCATTGGACCGCATACGATAGATACAGGGGATTGCCTTAGGCAGGGAGAATTATGAAATAAAGTGTGGAGACCGTGTCTTTGAGGATATTGTTAGTCACATTTTTGATATTGCTGCATGTGGGGGTTGTCAGCGCACAGCCTCCACATGTTGTTGCTTTCTATAATGTCGAGAATCTGATGGACGTTGAAGATGACCCGCTCACGGCCGATGAAGATATGCTCCCTCTTGCCGACAGGGAGTGGAGTGAACAGCGTCTGCGTACAAAACTGCAATCCATAGCAGGCGTTATCTCCTCGCTGGAGATGCCCATGCTTTTGGGGCTGGCTGAGGTGGAGAACGGGAGAGTCCTGAATCTTCTTGTCGGGCAACAGGAACTTGTGTCGGCGGGCTATCGGGTGTGTCATTACGATAGTGCAGATAGGCGAGGTATTGACGTGGCGTTGCTCTACCGCCCCGATTGTTTCACACTTCAGCGTAGTCTTGCCATCAAAGCCGAGGTGGGGTTTCCTACACGTGATATGCTTGCTGTGTGGGGCCGACTGTGCGGAGTGGAAGTTGTGGTTGTGGTGGTGCATCTGCCTTCACGCATCGGTGGCGAGAAGTTCACCGAGTCAAGGCGTATGGCATGCCAGCGCCAGCTGCGAGGTGTGATTGACTCCATACGTCGGGCCGAGCCTTGTCGCCGGGTGATAGTGATGGGAGATATGAATGATAACCCGAGAAACAAATCCATACGTGAAGGTCTTGGGACGGTAGCCTTGGGGTACAAAGCGGGAGTCGGTTGTCTGTATAATCCTTTTTCTGGTGTGCGGTGGCGTGCGTCAAGGGGCAGTTCGGTGTATGGCGGAGAGTGGAATCTCTATGATAACATAATCCTCTCGTCGGAGTTTCTTTCGGGTGGCGAGCTGCAACTTGTTGGGCGTGGAAGAATTTTCAAAGCCAAGCATCTGCTTGATAGCAGAGGGCATCCCCTGCCGACATACAGGGGTGTGGAGTATATGGGTGGTGTGAGCGACCATCTGCCGGTGTATGTTTATTTGCAATAAAAGTTCAAATAAAACTATTGCGCTTAAAACTAAAATTATTAACTTTGGGGCAAATTTATTTATTTTTTAATGTTATGAGAAGAACTAACCTTTCTAAACTTATTGTTGCGCTTTTGGCTGTGGTTATGTGCATGGCTTGCGCCGATGTTCCATCTGGTGAGAATTACAGCTTCAAGGATGGTATGATAGTATTTGATGAGCCAGCACGTGTTGCAGGCCAGGAGTCTATGCTCGGTTTTGCTGCTGAGCCTATCCCTAACGTGAGAGTGGGATTTATCGGTTTGGGTATGCGTGGTCCGGGTGCTGTGAATCGTTTTACTCATATCGAGGGTGTAGAGATTAAGGGTTTGTGCGACTTGGAGCAGAGCAATGTGTCGAAGTGTCAGGCTATGCTTGAGCGTGCATCTAAGCCAAAGGCTGAGGAGTATGTTGGCGAGGAGGCTTACAAGGAGCTCTGCGAGCGTGATGATGTTGATTTGATTTACATCGCAACCGATTGGATTCATCACGTGCCCATCGCTTTGTATGCTATGGAGCATGGCAAGCACGTTGCCATTGAGGTGCCTGCGGCAACATCGGTTGAGGAGTGCTGGCAGTTGGTTGATACATCGGAGCGTACACGCCGTCACTGCATGATGCTTGAGAACTGCGTTTACGATTTCTTCGAGCTCACCTGCCTCAACATGGCGCAGCAGGGTGTCTTTGGCGAGATTTTGCATGCCGAGGGTGCATACATCCATAATTTGGAGCCATATTGGGATTCTTATCACTCAAACTGGCGTTTGGATTTCAACCAGAAGCATCGTGGTGATGTGTATGCTACACACGGCTTTGGCCCTGTATGCCAGGCTTTGAATATCCACCGTGGCAACCGCTTGACATACTTGGTGTGCATGGATACCAAGTCGGTGAATGGTCTGGAGTTGGCCAAGGAGAGAATGGGCGTGCAGGAGTTTGCCAATGCTGACCACACAACCACATTGGTCAAGACTGAACTGGGTCAGACAATCGAGATTCAGCACAATGTCTATACTCCACGTCCTTACAACCGTTTGTATCAGCTCACAGGTACAAAGGGCTTCGCAAACAAATATCCTATTCAGGGCTTCACCTTCACCGAGGGTATGCTCAAGGAGGGTGTTCTGCCCGAGGGCGCACGTCTGAATCCTCATGGCTTTGCATCTGACGAGATTGAGGCAGCTGCACTTGCAGCCTACAAGCACCCTATCCATCAGGAGATTGAGGAGAAGGCTAAGCAGGTGGGAGGTCACGGCGGTATGGACTTCGTTATGGACTACCGTTTGATTTACTGCTTGCAGAATGGTCTGCCTCTGGATCAGGATGTTTACGATGCTGCCGAGTGGTCATGTATCGGTGAGTTGTCAGCTACTTCAGCAAAGCACAACAGTATGCCTGTGGCAGTACCTGACTTCACACGTGGTGAGTGGAACAAGTTGCAGGGCTTGAAGTTCCATACAAAATAGTATAGAAATGCGAAAAAAATTCGCTTTTCGGGTACAACGATAGATATTTATTCATATATTTGCACAACAAATAGGCTGAGATGATACAGAATCTACATAATTTGTATTGGTGGCGTCATTGTAAATCAAGAACAATGCCGGTATAAATCTATGTGTTTTTGCAACAGAATATAATATCAGAGTTTACGAGCCATTGTTCTTTATCGAATGATGGCTCTTTTTAATTAATCTGCTCCGTGTGGGGCAGCGTAAGATTTAATATATGAAGACGAAGAAATTTATGCTCTCGGAGCAGCAGATGCCAACGGCATGGTACAACATCGTGGCAGATATGCCCAACAAACCAATGCCTATGCTTGACCCTAAGACCAAGCAGCCCATCACAGCAGAGGCTATGTGTCGCATATTCGGCGAGGAGTTAGTGAAGCAGGAGTTATCGACTGAGCGATTCATCGAGATTCCCGAGCAGGTGCAGGAACTCTACAAGATATGGCGTCCTACACCCGTTGTCAGGGCATATAACCTTGAGCGTATGCTGGACACTCCGGCCAAGATATACTTCAAGAATGAGGGTACATCGCCCGCAGGCTCGCATAAGCCCAATACGGCCATTCCACAGGCATACTACAATGCCAAGCAGGGCATCAAGTACCTTGCTACCGAGACAGGTGGTGGCCAGTGGGGTAGTGCCATGTCGCTGGCGTGTCAATACTTCAATATCGACCTGCGTGTCTATATGGTTAAGGTGAGTTGCGAGCAGAAACCCTACCGTAAGCTGCTGTTGAATGCGTGGGGTGCCAATGTGATTCCTTCACCAAGCCTTACAACCCGATGTGGTCGTGAGATTCTTGCATCCGACCCCGAGTGCGCCGGTAATCTGGGTATAGCCATCTCGGAGGCCGTGGAGAGTGCCCTAGAGCATGGAGATAGCACACGTTACTGCGTGGGAAGTGTAATGAATCACGTCCTGCTGCACCAGACCATCCTCGGCGAGGAGGCCATTCGCCAGATGGAGATGGCGGGCGACGAGCCTGATGTTGTTATCGGTTGCTTTGGTGGCGGCTCAAACTTTGCGGGTATAGGATTCCCATTCATTCGCCGCAACCTCACCGAGGGCAGAAAGACTCGCGTGGTGGCTGTTGAGCCTGCTTCATGCCCAAAGCTTACGCGAGGCGAGTTTCAGTATGACTATGGCGATACGTCGGGTATGACGCCCATGATGCCTATGTTTACGCTTGGTCACTCGTTTCAGCCATCCAACATCCATGCCGGAGGATTGCGTTACCACGGCGCAGGCCCTATCGTCAGCCAGCTCTATAAGGATGGCTTGATGGAGGCTACATCGGTACATCAGTTGGAGACCTTCAAGGCGGGCATGATGTTTGCCAACAGCGAGGGGATCATCCCAGCCCCCGAGTCGTGCCACGCCATTGCCGTAGCTGTGCGCGAGGCGTTGCAGGCAAAGGAGGAGGGCAAGTCAAAGACCATTCTGTTCAACCTTTCGGGTAACGGTATGATTGACCTTTACGCTTTCGAGCAGTACTTTGCGGGCAACCTCGTTGATTATGATTTGCCCGAGGAGGAGATTCGCCGAGCTGTGGATGAACTTGATAAGATTATAAAGTAAAAAGGTTGCAGCAGAGCGCAGAGCATTATCTGCTACGCCTGCCCAATAAAAAAACTCTCGGAAATGCTCCGAGAGTTTTTTTGTTTTCTGCCTTAATTACTATTTCTCATCACGCGAGAATGAATAAGGACGGTCGCCAATGGCTGTGCCTCGCTTGGTGTTTGGCGTAGCACTCATCGTAGCCTGCATCTTGCCACCCTTCATCAGGTCGGCGTGTGTGATGTAGTTGCGAGTGTATGTCTTGCCATTGAGCTTCAGACGGTCGATGTAGATGTTCTTGTTGCTGTTCTCAGGAGCCTCCACCACGAACTTCTTGCCGTTCTCAAGGTGGATTGTAGCCTTCTTGAACAGAGGCGCACCCATCACATACTGGTCAGAGCCAGGACATACAGGGTAGAATCCGAGTGCCGAGAATACATACCATGCCGATGTCTGGCCGTTGTCCTCGTCACCGCAATAACCATCGGGTGCAGCCGAATAGAAGCGGTTCATCACCTCACGCAACCAATACTGTGCCTTCCAAGGCTGTCCAGCGTAGTTGTACATATAGATCATATGCTGGATAGGCTGGTTACCGTGTGCGTAGTTACCAGTGTTCATCACAGTCATCTCGCGGATCTCGTGAATTACGCCACCATAGTAGCTGTCGTCGAATACTGGTGGTACGATAAATACAGAGTCAAGCATCTCAACGAACTCCTCGTCGCCGCCCATAAGGTCAATCAAGCCCTGTGGGTCGTGGAATACTGACCAAGTGTAGTGCCAGCTGTTACCCTCGGTGAAGGCATCGCCCCACTTCAGAGGTGAGAATGGCTTCTGGAACTCGCCATTCTTCAAACGGCCACGCATCAGCTTTGTCTCCTTGTCGAATATGTTGCGGTAGTTCTGTGAACGCTTTGCGAAGAGCTCAATCTCCTCCTTTGGACGCTTCAACTCCTTCGCCAGCTTGTAGATACACCAGTCATCGTAAGCATACTCCAATGTGCGGGCAGCATTCTCGTTGATACCCACA
>JAFOHD010000030.1 GCA_017421945.1 Alistipes sp.
CTCCATAATTTTGTCGTGAGAGAATATGAAGTAGCCCATCAGGAAGGGAATTGCATAGAAAATGGGTTTATATAGATTCCATAATCCTTCGGCACTTGCGGGATCGGGATTCATCACAAGCGTTTTGTGGCCTAACCAAAACATTACGCCCATCAATATTACGGGAATTAAGCCCATATTGCCACACGCGCGCCACACTTTGTCGAGGGTGTCAAGTTTTCTGATGAGCAATAGAAGTAGCGACAGCAGCCACAGATCCTGAATAAACCATAGTGGGCCTGTGCCACTGATTGTCCAGATAAGATATTTCACAGCCAAAGGAAGTGACGCCATAGAGTCGTTCACGGGCGCAGTAAGAGAGTTAAAGAACCCGGTCAGAAAACCGAAGAAGAGAAGTCCGATGGTCGATGGCACCAAGAGCTTTCTTGTGCGAACCTTAAACCACTCCTTTTCGGGATGTCGCTCCAGAGCATAACGGGCGCTGATGCCCGCCAAAATGAAGAGCAGCGGCATAAACCACGGGTAGAGGATATACATAATAACATCCTGATATTGAGGTCCGTCGCCAAAGCCTCCGATGCCTCCTATTACTCCTTTGTTATTGTAGTAATATATAACGTGATACAATAGCACCAATAGGACCGTCACCCAGCGCAGGTTGTCAATCCAATGCCGTCTCATTTGTTAAGGCCCTCCATCACCTGATCGACTAAATCGTGAAAAATCTCGGTCTTGACCATTGCCATTCCGTTTTTGTCGCCCATAAGGATGAGCGCATCGCCCGGCTGGAGATTGTAGATTTTGCGGGCCTCTTTGGGGATTACGATCTGGCCCTTTTCGCTGATTTTTAGCACTCCGAAAATGTACTTGCCGTCTTTTTCTTGCATAGTTGAATGTGTTAAAATGTTAGAAAAGTAAGAAATTTCCTACAAATATAACTTTAATTTTAGTTGTAAGCAATGCTTAGTGGAGTTTTTTATTACGGACGTAACTAAAATTTTGCTAACTTTGCTCTGAACGAAGAACTAAAAACTATGAAACACTACCTATTTTCTATTTTTACAGCCTTGATGTTTGTGGCATTGCCCGAGTTGGCTGCGGCGCAGGAGGATGTTGCCTATTGGGGCAAGGAGGATGCCTATTTGTTGCGTCAGGCAAAGTATATGTACGAGTTGGTCGATGAGGCGTTGACCGAGTTTCCCCCTGCGGTTGGTGCGCCTACGGAGCGTCGCCTGGCTCTCTACAATCTGGATGCTATGTTGCACGAGACGAAGTATGATAACACCGAGCCGTTCAAGAGTTTCGTGTCGTCGCGCGTTGGCAAGGTGATTGAGGATATGCGCCAACCCGTGAAGAAGGGAATGAAGATCTACAAGATTTACAACGACGGTTTTGTGGCGAGGACTAAATCGGTTACCATTGCTTTCGATGTGGTGCGTGGTGCGCTTAAAGGTGAGAGTATCGTAAGCGAAGAGATGATTTCAACGATTGTGGATCAGTGCGACGTGTTGTTCCTCTCGCACAATCACGGCGACCACGTTGACCGTTTTGTTGTTGATCGTTTCATTGCAGCGGGTAAGCCCGTTGTGGCAGCGAGCGAGATTCTTAAAGATGTGAAAGGTGTTACCCACTACCGTTCAGAGACGGATATACTGGACAGAGTGGTTGAGCTGAAGAGTGGCGAGAGACTCAAGGTGAAGATCTACCCCGGCCATCAGAGCGAGATGATGTGCAACGTATATGCCGTAACAACACCCGACGGAATGACCGTGGCACATACGGGCGACCAATATAATAAGGAGGATTTTGCGTGGATCAACACCGTGAAGGATCAAAAATCTGCGATTGATGCGCTGATAATTAACTGCTGGTCGATGGATATTACCGAGGCTATCAAGGGTTTCAACCCTCGCTATGTGCTTACGGGTCACGAGAATGAGATGGGCCATACGATCGACCACCGCGAGGCCTTCTGGCTCACGTTCCAGAAGTTGCAATCAGTCACTCACGATTATGTGGTAATGGCGTGGGGCGAGTGGTTCTCGTTTAAATAACGCTCATCATAAAATATTCACCCTCGTCAGTAATATCTGGCGAGGGTGAATTGTTTTTGGAGAATTGGATTATTTCAGTGACCAGGCAATCAAATCGGCCATATACTGACGGCTATCCTTGCCAAACCAGCCAGTCTGCGTCATC
>JAFOHD010000031.1 GCA_017421945.1 Alistipes sp.
ATCGCTATTCCAGTACGTTTGACAGGTAACGCCGAGGGTGTTAAGATCGGTGGTAAGTTGGCTTTGTCTGCACGTAAGCTCATCGTTAAGGCTTTGGTAGATCAGTTGCCAGACGAGATCGTAGTTGATGTTACTCCTTTGAAGGTTGGTCAGACTATCTTCGTAGGTGACCTCAAGTTCGAGAACCTTACATTTGTTACTCCTGCAACAACAGCAGTTTGCGCCGTACGTGTAACACGTGCTACTCGTTCAGCTGGTGCGCAGCAGTAATCTTAAGGGAGAATGAAATACCTCGTTGTAGGATTGGGTAATATTGGTGCCGAGTACGCCAACACCCGTCACAACATAGGTTTCAAAGTGTTGGATGCCTTGGCTGAGGCATCCAACGTCTCTTTTATGGCGGGCCGTTATGGCGCAACGGCTACCGTAAGACATAAGGGACGACAAATCATCTTGTTGAAACCTTCAACATACATGAATCTCTCGGGTAAGGCGGTGCGTTACTGGATGGAGCAGGAGAAGATACCCATCGAGAATGTGCTGATTATCTCCGATGACATAGCTCTGCCGTTTGGCCAGCTCAGGATGCGCAAGAAGGGCAGTGCGGGAGGCCACAACGGCCTGAAGAACATCTCGGAATTGCTGGGGCGTGAGGATTATGCCCGCATGCGCTTCGGCGTGGGTGGCGACTTCGCCCGCGGCCATCAGGTCGATTATGTGCTTGGCGAGTGGAGCAACGAGGAGCAGAAGGCCATGCCCGACAGGCTTAAGGTCTTTGGTGATGCCATCCTCTCGTTTGTGTGCGTCGGTGCAGATATGACGATGAACACCTATAACAAAAAATAAGGTTGCCTTTGGGGCAACCTTAATTTTTAATACCTCTCAACAAACTCTGTCACTAACCTGAATATCGGCTCATAGGTGACAAATATCGAGTTCTGCCATGTGTCGTAGATTGTGTGGTAGTACTTCTGCGCTTCGCCACCCTCGTTCATCAGGAATATGCAGGGTACACCTCGCTGCGCAAAGGGGTAGTGGTCGCTGTTGCCTCCAAGTGGTGCGCGGTGGAGGCTCTGGAAGTAGTGCTTCTCGGAGTTTATCTTCTCAAACAGAGTAAAGCCTCGCATGCCCTCATCGCTTGCCTCGCAATACTGCACGGGGTTGTTGTCGGCTATCATGTCGAGATTTATCAGGTAGCGCACACGGCTCAATTCCACCGTGGGGTTGTTGGCAAACCACTCCGAGCCACGCAGGTAGGCATCCTCGCCCGAGAAGGCTATGAAGTATATGTCGTACTTGGGGCGGTGCTTGGCGTAGTGTGCCGCCAATGTAACTATTGTGGCTGTGCCCGAGGCGTTGTCGTGCGCTCCGGCATAGTATGTCTTTTTGCCGAGGTTGCCCAGGTGGTCGTAGTGGGCTGTGAATATGTAGCAGCTGTCGTGACGCTCACCCTCAACTTTGGCAATTACGTTGAAGCACTCCTTGTCCTGCAAGAACTTGTTTTCAATGTCAAGCTCCACGCTCTCGGCATCGGTGGGGAAGTCGGGTGCGCACCATATAATGGGCTTCTCGCCAACTTTCTCGCCGTAGGCCTTGTAGAACTTGAGCGGCGCTTCCCACGTGTAAATCAATCCCGCATTGGCACAACCCTCGCGGCTCTGCATACGTCGGAAGTCGGCAGAGTGGCGGTATGTGAACATGAAGTCGCACACCACAAAGGCATCCTTATATTCGGGACGTGCCAGGTCGGCAAAAATCTTTTGCGGGTTGTAGTTTGTGGTGTCTATGTAGTAGAGCCTGAACTCGCCCTTGATGCCGGGCGTGAACTCCCGCAAGGTGAAGTCCTTGCCGGGGATGAACTTTTGTCCATCCACAGCCATCTTCATCTTGCCCGGGAAGGTGTTTATGTTGAGCTTGAACGGCTGGCATACAACCTCGTCGGCTCCCGCCTTGCGAAACTCCTTCTCGAGGTATCTGCCTGCCTTGTTGGCTCCGTCAAAGGCGTAGCCGCGCCCCTGATATCGTGCCGAGCTGAGCTCCTTGACAATCTTTTTGTAGTGTGCCAAATCCTGCGCACCTACATTTAGCGCGAGAATGGCAAGTAAAGTTATTAGCAATCGTTTCATATTGTTCCCAGAATTTATACCTTACTCAAAGCATCGAATCCTTTGCCATACACACCCATCACCGAGCCCATGGTGATGAAGGCATTCTCGTCAATGCGATTTACAATCTTCAAAATGCCTGAAGCGTTACGCTTGCGACACACCACCATCGCAATCTTGCACTCCGACTTGGTGTACCAGCCCTTGCCGTCGATGATTGTCACGCCACGGTGAGCCTCATTGTTGATAGCATCGGCAATCTCGGCATACTTGGGGCTAATGATGAATATCTGACTCGACTGCTGGTTACCCGACTGAATGATGTCCACCGTGTAGCCATATACAGCAATCATGATGTAACCATACACTATTGTTGCGATACCCGTGGCGATGTTGTCGGCCACGAAAATCGAGCAGCCGATGATGAAGAAGTCGCTCGAGATGACAATCTTACCATAGCTGATGGTCTTGTACTTGTTGATAATCATCGCCACAATATCGGTACCTCCCGTTGAGCCTCCCTGACTGAAGCTGATGGCAACGCCCGAACCGGCAATCACCGCTCCCAGGATTATGAGCAGGATGTTGTGCGAATTGATTGTCTGGGTATATTCCACAAGCACTCCATTTGCTATAATATCGCCATCAATAAGCACTCCATCAGGTAGCCACGCACCCCACGCATCCATGGCTACGGATAGCACTATGATGCAGTAGATTGTCTTAAGACCGAAGTTCCAACCAACGATAAAGCCTCCAATCAGGAGCAAAATACCGTTAATGATAAAGACAAACTGTCCCAGTGATATTGCTGGGAAGATGGCATTCAGAAGCATCGACATACCTGTCGCGCCGCCACCCATACCTCCTGCCGGAATGATGCAGGCGGTCCATCCGAAGGCGTAGAGGAACATTCCCAAACCAAGGACAAAGTACTCTTTGAGGCCTACTGCCACTTTTGTGAGTGATGGTTTCATGGTTTTAATTGTGTTTTGCTTATAATTTATAACTTATATTCTTGGTTTTGCTTTATAATTTCAATTGTTATTGCTTTTCGGCTGCAAATATATTAAAAATATCTCCTTGGTGGAAATCTTTCTCTGCTAAATATTGGTCAAGCATCATCAAAAGAGTTTCGTTGCGCACCAGCCCCCAGCTCGTGGTGTGGTGGTAGCGGGGTGGTGCTTCACCGGCAAATCGCTCCACAACAATGTCGGGGCGCAGTCGGCGCAGTATCTGGGCAAAGAGGGCTATGTACTCCTCCACGGTCCAGAAGTGAAACATGTCGGGGTGAGCATCATACTCCGCAGCCATTTGTGTATGCTTGAAGAGTTGCAGCTGATGGAACTTTATGGTTGTCAGCGGCAGCGAGTTAATCTTTGCCACCTGGTCAATCATCATCTGCTCGCTCTCGCCCGGCAGACCCAGGATGAAGTGCGCACCGCAGTGTATCCCGCGCTCGGCCGTAAGGTGTATGGCTCGCTCGGCGGCAGCGAAGTTGTGACCTCGGTTTATGCGCTCAAGGGTAGAGTCGTAGCACGACTCCACGCCATACTCTAAAATCACATATTTATCCCTCGCCAAACAGGCAAAGTAGTCGAGCTTCTGCTCATCCACGCAGTCGGGGCGTGTGCCAACCACTATGCCAGCCACCTCGGGGTGGGCGAGAGCCTCGTCGTAGCATCTGCGCAGCCGCTCCAGCGGAGCATAGGTGTTGGAGTAGGACTGGAAGTAGGCAAGGTAACGCTGTGCCGTGCGGTAGCGGCGGCGGTGGAACTCAATGCCCTCCTCAATCTGCTGTGTGATGCTCTTTGTGCTGTCGCAGTATGAGGGCGTGAAGGCATCGTTGCGGCAGAATGTGCATCCTCCCGTTGAGAGTGTGCCATCACGGTTGGGGCATCCGAAGCCTGCATTTATGGTCACCTTCTGCATTCGGCTGCCGAAGGTGCGCTTGAAATATGCCGCATAGCTGTTGAATCGGCGTTCATCTCCCCAAGGATATGGCATCGTAAAATCTTTTATCTCAACAATATTTCCAATCTACCATACAAATTTATGAAATTTACGCCAAACTGATGCAGCAGGGCTATCTTTTTTTTGCTTAAAGATTGGTACTTTGTCACCCCCCAGGCGTAAATCGTGTGCGGGGCCCGTCCTCTTCCCTGCAAACAAAAACAGCCGCGACCTGTGGTCGCAGCTGCCAATTCTTGCTCTTGTGAATAATTACTGTGCAGGAGTTGTTGCCGCAGCGGTAGCCTTGTCCCAGTCAACGCCGAGCTTTGTGGCAACATCCTTCGAGATGTCAGCCACGGTAGCCGCATCAACATAGATAAGGGCGTTACCTGGCAGGATTACGCTGTAATTGCCAGCCTTAGCTACCTCGTTGATGGTAGTCTTAACCTTCTCGTAGATAGGAGTCATGAGCTCCTGCTGCTTCTTCTGTATATCCTGCTGAGCAATCTGCTCGAACTGCTGGATACGGTTGCTGATATCGTCAAGCTCCTTCTCCTTAAGCTGCTTGATTGAGTCGGTCATGCCCTCGGCATTCTTCTGATACTCCTGGAACTTGGTGTTGAACTCCACCTGAAGAGTCTCAGCCTGAGCCGACAAATCCTTGGCAAAGGCCTCAATCTTTGTCATAGCCTCCTTTGTCTCGGCCATGTTAGCAACAATGGGATCTGTGTTGATGTAACCAATCTTCTGTGCAAAGAGCGATGATGTGAACATCACGCATACAACCGCAAGGGTTAGTTTCAATACTTTTTTCATAATCTTGTTTATGTGTGTAATTTATTAGTTTGCGTTAGTTTACTGCTTGAGCATGTCGATGATAGCCTGCGTGTGGTCGGCCTTTGGCGAGTAGTATAGCATTGTGGCGTTCTGCGATATGTCGATAATCATATCAAAACCCTTCTGCTGGGCATATTTCTCGATGGCTGCAAAGACGCTCTTCTGGATGGGCTGAATCATCTCCAGACGTTTCTTCATGAGTGTGCCGTCGGTGCCGAAGATTGACTCCTGATACTTCGTAGCCTCCTCCTCAAGCTCGAGGATTCGCTGCTCGTTGGCCTGCTGCGAGGCTGCATTGAGCTGGTCGCGGCGCTCCATATATGCATTATATAGGTTTTCCACCTCCTCGAACTTCTTGTCCACCTCGGCCTGATAATCGTTGGCGAGCTTGTCGAGCTCGCTTATGGCTGTGTTATAACTCTCAATCGACTTAAAGATTTTCTCGCTGTTTACTACTGCATAGTTCTGTGCCGACGCTGCCGCTGCAATGCCCAACACAAGTGCCAATGTTAAAATCAATCGTTTCATAGTCGTACAATTTAGTTATACATACTCTCTCAAATACTTTGCCGCGGGTTAGAACGACTGACCCATCGTGAAATGGAAGCGGCTGCCACTTGGTGAAGTGTGTCCCATAGCCGAGTCGAATCCCCAACCCCAATCCAGACCAATCAATCCTACGATGGGCAGATACAGACGTACACCCAAACCTGCCGAGCGTTTAATCTTGAATGGCGAGAACTCCTTCCAAGACGAGAATCCGCTACCTCCCTCAAGGAATCCAAGTACAAATACCTGAGATTGATCCTTCATTACAACAGGATAACGTAACTCCATAGTGTATTTATTGTATCCGACTGAATAATTACTGCCCACAGGGTCGAGCGCACCGTCCTCGTAACCACGCAAACCGATGATATCGACACCATATATTGTGTAACCGCTCATGCCATCACCACCAACCTCAAAACGCTGGAAAGGTGATATCTTATTTTTGTTGTAATGCCCCAGATAACCCATCTCGGCCTTAGCCATCAACACCAGCTTGCGGTCGCGTGTGAGGGGCTGGAACCAGCGTCCCTTCAACTCCCAACGGTGATACTCAATCATCTTGTAACGCTTCTGGTCCGAGAGGTTTGGATCGGCGTAATCCACGCCATCCCACAACGAGTATGGAGGTGTGAATGTAGTGGTGATAGAGAACTCCGAACCCGAGCGTGGATAGATAGGCTGGTCAACCGTAGAACGTCCAAAAGCGAGCTTGAGCGAGAGCTCGTTAGCATTACCATTCTTCATGATGAAGTAGTCCCAGTTCTTCAACGCATAGCGGCGGTACTGCGCCTCGGCATAAATCGTGAAGTTGGGGTCGGGCCACTTCAGACGCTTACCCAAACCTACGCCAAGACCTAACGTGCGGAAGTGCATTGTAGATGTCTGCCAAATGTAATATGCGTTGTTTTGCTCCGACCAGTGGGCCGACACGGTCAGTGAGTTTGGCTTGTGGCCACCCACCCAGGGGTCGGTGAAGCTGGCTGCTATGGCCTTGTAATAGGTACCGTTGGTCTGTCCCGAAACCGAGAACTTCTGGTTCTGTCCCATAGGGTATGGAGTCCACTTACTCTTGTCGAAGATGCCTCGTGTCGAGATGTTGTTCAGGGTGATACCCACCGAACCCACGAATGAGCCCGCACCCCAACCTCCGGCAATGTTGAACTGGTCACTCGCCTGCTCAACCAATGGGAAGTTGATGTTCACCAAATCATTCGATATGGGCTGAATATCTGGTTGCAACTGCTCGGCGTCGAAGTGCCCCATGCTCATGAGCTGACGCAGCGAGTACATCAGCAGCGCACGGTTGTATAGCTGACCCGGATATACGGCGAGCTCACGACGTATAGCCTCGTCATTCACGTGTATATTACCCGAGATGCCAATCTCGTTGATTTTGAACTGCTTACCCTCGAATATGCGAATCTCCATGTCGATAGAATCCTTGCCCACGACAACCTCCGAAGGGTCGATTTGCGACATCAGATAACCATCGTTCTGATAAAGACTCGTTATAGAGTTCTGGTCTGAAGCATCAGCCTCGCGGCCAATACCCAGGCGCTTGTGCATAGATTTGCGGTCGTACGTATCGCCCTTGCTCACGCCGAACATGCGGTTCAGGAAGTCGGTCTCATATCTTGAGTTACCCACCCACTTCACGTCGCGGATGTAGAACTTCTCGCCCTCCGATACGTTGAGGTGGATACCTATGCGGTTCGAGCTGATGTCATAAACCGAGTCGGTTGTGATTGTGGCGTTACGGTAACCCTGCGAGTTGTAGAAGTCGATGAGCAAATCCTTGTCGTTCTCATACTCCTTGGGGTTGAACTTGGTGCTGCGCAGGAAGTTTATCGACTTGCGGTGAGTCTTTTTGAATGTGCGGCGCAGACGCTTGTCGCTGAACATCTCGTTGCCATCGAAGGTAATCTCGCCAACCTTCACCTTCTCCTTACGGTCGATGTGGAATGTAACGTGTACCACGTTGTCAAGTCCTGTGGTGTCGTTCGAGATTATAGCCTTCACCTCGGCGTTGCGGTAGCCCTTGTCGGCAAACTCCTTCTGTATGAGTTTCTCGTTCTTGTCGATGATGTAGTCCGAGAGTTCGCTGTTACGACGCAACTGCAACTTCTCGGCCAGGTCCTTCTTCTTTGGTGTGCCGATACCCTCGCCGGCAAAGTTCCAGCTGTGGACACGTGGACGCTCCTTCAGGAATACCTCCATATCGACGCTGTCGCCATCGATGGTTGCGCCAATCTTCACATCGGCAAAGTAACGCTGTGCCCAAAGACGGGTTATTGAGTTTGAGATGTAATTACTTGGCAAATAGATAGAATCGCCAGGGATAAGACCCGAGATGGTGTGCAGCGAGTTCTCTCCTATGTGCTTTACGCCGTGGAAATTAACTTTGCGAATGTAGTAGAGGCGAGGCTTTTCGTTGGCGCGTAATATTGATGCGTTTTTGTCAAATGCCTGCTCTGTAATCTCCTCATGATTCACGGTGTCTTGCTGTGCCTGTGCAGTGAAAGTCATGCTCAGCATTGCAGCCAGCACCAAAACGAATATTTTACTTGCGTATCTCATCTATCTTATCAAAAATCTGTTACTTAACCAAACCGTATCTACGGTCACGTGCGGCGTATGCCTCAAGTGCCTTCTCAAGCTCTGCCTTGTCGAAGTCGGGCCAGAGTGTGGGCGTGAAGTAAAACTCCGAATAAGAGGCCTGCCACATCAAAAAATTACTCAAACGACACTCCCCGCTGGTGCGGATTATCAGGTCGGGGTCGGGCATAAACGAGGTGTAGAGCGCATCCGAGATGGTCTGCTCTGTTATCTCTTCTGTCTTCATCTTACCCTCGGCCACACGCTGAGCTATGCTTTGCATGGCTGCGGTGAGCTCGCTGCGTGACGAGTAGTTGAGAGCCAGCGCAAAGGTCATCGTCTGACCCTGAGCTGTCATCTGCTCAATCTTTTCGAGTGAAGCCCTGACTTTTTGCGAGAAACGTGAACGCTCGCCAATGGCTCTGACCTTTATGCCAGCCTTCACCAGCTCCTCGCTCTCCAGCTCCACACCCTTGCATATGAGCTCCATCAGGGCATCGACTTCAGCCTGCGGACGACCCCAGTTCTCGGTCGAGAACGCATAGACCGTCAGGTACTTAACACCTGCCATGGCCACGTTGCGCACTGTTTCGCGTAACGAGTTCATGCCGGCAAGATGACCCTCGCTGCGCTCCTTGCCACGCATGCGTGCCCATCTTCCGTTACCATCCATGATGATGGCTATGTGTCGTGGTATAGACCTTTCTTCGCTCATATAACTCGCAAATATAGACAAAATTACTCGAAAACTAAACAATTTTCGAGTTTTTTACCTTGTTTGTGCCGCTTGGGGCGCATTTACCCGTAGCTGAGAGGTGTCAGTTGCGGATGTCAACGTCCCACATCATCTTGCTATGTAACGTTTCGTAAAACGATATATTGTGCGGAGTGACCAATAAAACTTGCTCCTCGGCACGACACAGGTGTATCTGCTCGCCATTGTGGAGCGTGTAGGTGCGGTTGTCAATCGAGAGCATGGCTTTGCCCTGGCGGGTTTTTATCTCGAGGGTTATCTCGGCCGTGTCGGGAATCACCACAGGACGCATGCCGAAGTTGTGCGGAGCGAGTGGAGTGAGCAGGAAGCAACCACACTCGGGTGCCACAATGGGACCTCCAGCACTGAGCGAGTAAGCTGTTGAGCCTGTGGGTGTTGATACAATCACTCCGTCGCCGTTATATTGTGCCACCAACTGCTGGTTAACCCTTGCCTCCACCTTAATCATCGTAGCCTCAAGTCGCTGCGCTGCCACCTCATTCAGGGCCATCATCTGTCCGATGCTCTCGCCCTGAATCATGAGCATGGTGCGTGGTTGTATGTTTAGTTTGCGCTTGGCAATAAGTTCGAATAACTCCTCCACGCCGTCGCGTGTGGCCGAGGTGAGGAAACCCAGGTGGCCGAAGTTTATGGCTGCCACGGGAATCTGCTTGTTGCTCAGGCGATGTATGCCCTCAAGCAGCGTGCCATCGCCTCCGCAGCACACCATGACACTGTCGGCGGGTTGCTCACCCGTCGTGTTGTCGTATATCTTCTCGGGCTCGATGCTCAGGCCGAGCACCTTGCAGACAAGGTCGGCAAACTCTTTGTTTATGGCGTAGTCGAAGCCGTAATGGCTTATCAATCTGAACAATCGCTCCAAATCATCTGCGGTGTGAGCAATCTTGGTGAGCGAAAAAAGTATAATTTTCATACTCGCAAAGAAAAAAATAAGTAACTTTACGTCGCAAAGATAACGATTTTATGACAAAACTGAGTGTTAATGTAAATAAGATTGCGGTTTTACGCAATTCCCGAGGTGGCAATCTGCCCAACGTGGTGCGCACGTCGCTCGACATCGAGCGTTTTGGTGGTGAGGGTATAACCGTTCATCCACGTCCCGATGCACGTCACATACGCTATCAGGATGTGCGTGATTTGAAGGCAGTTATCGCCACAGAACTAAATATCGAGGGCAACCCTATACCTTCGTTTGTGGATTTGGTGATGGAGGTTCGACCCGCGCAGGTAACCCTTGTGCCCGATGCCGAGGATGCCATAACATCAAATGCCGGCTGGGATACCGTGCGACATCGCGAGTTCCTGACCGACATCTGCCGCAAGTTTAACGAGGCGGGCATCCGCACCTCAATCTTTGTGGACCCCGTTGTGGAGATGGTTGAGGGTGCCAAGGCGTGCGGTGCGCAGCGTGTGGAGCTCTACACCGAGGCTTATGCCGCAGGCTACAAGGCCGACCGTGAGAAGGCTATCGCCCCCTATGTTGAGGCTGCCGAGGCGGCTCGCAGGGTGGGTCTTGGGCTCAATGCCGGCCACGACCTGAGCCTTGAGAATCTGGAGTATTTTGCCAGCCGCATACCCTGGTGTGACGAGGTTTCCATCGGTCATGCCCTGATTGCCGATGCTCTCTACTATGGTCTGGAGAATACCGTTCAACTATATCGTCGCTGCCTGAAGGTGGCAGAAAACAAGTAGCTGATGAAAGAGTTTGCACCACTTGCCAATCCTCTGTTTCGTAAGATTTCCCGAATCGTCGATGAGATGGGTGTCGAGGCGTATGTCGTAGGCGGATATGTTCGTGACTACTACCTGTGTCGTCCTTCGACCGATGTCGATGTTGTGGTTGTGGGCAGCGGTATTGAGGTTGCCGAGGCTCTGGGGCGTGAGGTGAAAGGCAAGGTGTCGGTATTCAAGACCTTCGGCACTGCTATGGTGCGTGCCCACGGCACCGAGGTGGAGTTTGTGGGCGCACGTAAGGAGTCCTACACCCATGACTCGCGCAAACCGCAGGTTGAGCCAGGCACGCTTGATGATGACCAGCGACGTCGCGACTTCACCATAAACGCCATGGCGTGGTGCCTGAATGGGGATAGGTTTGGCGAACTTGTGGACCCGTTTGACGGGATGTTCGACCTTGAGGATTGCATCATCCGCACCCCCTGCGATCCCGACATAACCTTCTCGGACGACCCTCTGCGCATGATGCGAGCTGTGAGGTTTGCCACGCAGCTGGGCTTTACCATTGACGAGCAGACCTTCGATGCCATAGTGCGTAACAAGGAACGCATCAAAATCGTATCTAAAGAGCGTATCATAGTAGAACTCAATAAGATAGTACTCTCGCCCGTGCCATCTATGGGCTTTGAACTGCTGCACATGACAGGCCTGCTGGAGCTCATCTTCCCCGAGATGGAGCGTCTGTGCGGTGTGGAGCGAGTGGGCAGCCATGCCCATAAGGATAACTTTCTCCACACGCTGAAGGTGCTGGATAATGTAGCCCGCAAGAGCGACGATTTGTGGCTACGCTGGGCGGCTGTGCTGCACGACATTGCCAAGCCGCTGACGAAGGCCTACGACAGTAAGGTAGGGTGGACATTCCACCAGCACGAGGTGGTCGGCTCGAAGATGGTTCGTGACATCTTCCGCCGCCTGAAACTGCCTCTGGGCGAGCCTATGAAGTTTGTGCAGAAGATGGTCTATCTGCACCTGCGCCCCATAATTCTGTCGGAGGATATGGTCACCGACTCGGCTGTCAGACGTTTGCTGTTTGAGGCGGGTGACGATGTTGAGAAGCTGATGACACTTTGCGAGGCCGATATAACCTCGGGCATAGATGCCAAGGTGAAACGCTATCTGGCTAATTTTGAGCTTGTTCGCAGGAAGATGAAGGATTTGGAGGAGCGCGACCGTGTGCGTAATTTCCAGCCACCCATCACCGGCGACATCATCATGAAGTGCTACGCCTTGCAGCCCTGCAACACCATAGGCGAGATTAAGGAGGTGATAAAGAATGCCATCCTCGATGGCGACATCCGCAACGACTACGCCGAGGCCTACGTATTGATGGAACGCCTTGCTGCCGAGCGCGGTTTGGTGAAGGTGTGTGATGTTCCAGACCCCGCTGCTGCGTCTGATTCCATGGAATAATGCAGGTTTGATATCATTTTTTTGTGATTTTTATTGCTAAATAAAAAAAGTATAGTACCTTTGCACATCGAAACGATGCCCAGATGGTGAAATGGTAGACACGCTCGTTTCAGGTGCGAGTGCTTCACGGCATGTAGGTTCGAGTCCTATTCTGGGCACAAAAAAGAGCAGATTTTGTCTGCTCTTTTTTTTGTTCGTTGGGCATCTATATTTATAATCCCTCCAAATCTCCCTTTGATAAGGAAGGCTATAAATTTGGGCTGTTACTCCTCGTCATCCTCGAAGGCCCTCCACTGGAATATGGCCAGGTAAACCGCCGCCACGCAGATGTAAGCATCGGCAAGGTTGAATATCGCGCCGAAGAAGTAGTTGTTGTGGTCCACCAGGAAGTCTAACCAGCTCGGAACGCTATTCCACTGGAACAGAGGGAAGTAGAACATATCTACGACCTTGCCCATCAGGAACGTGCTGTAACCCTCGCCCAGCGTGGCCACCGACAGAGGAGTTGATTCCGTGAAGATGACACCATAGAAGAGCGAGTCGAGCAGGTTGCCCACAGCACCCGCAAAAATCATCGCCAGACCGATAAGCGCACCCTTTGGAGTGTCCTTCTTTTTACGGCCGAGGTAGTGGATATAGTATCCCAGCAGGGCAATCATCACCATGCGGAACGACGAGAGCAGCAACTTGCCCCAGTCAAAACCGCCCATGTTTGATATCTGCATGCCGAAGGCCGCGCCATTGTTCTCGATGAAGCGCAACTGAAACCATGGGAAAATCTCTATCGCCTCGTCAATGCACAGATGTGTCTTAATCCATATCTTCAGTGCCTGGTCGAGTAACACCAGCACCGCCACAAATATTGCAACGTGTCGTAGTTTCATATCGTAAATTGTTTTTACAAAGATACGATATTAAAATTCAAAATTCAAAATCGAACGTATGTGAAACAAAAAAACTCGCAAGGAACTGCGAGTTTTTTTGTTGTTTATTGATTTTTCTTACTTCACCTTTTTGTAAAGCACTGCATCCACCACGTCAATTGATGTGCCCTCCTCGGGGTTCAACCAGCGAAGCTCAAAGGTGTGGTTACCTGGCTTGAGTTCGAAGTTCCAATACACATCCAGACGACGCAAGCGGTAGCTTACAGGCATTGTGAACTTTTCGGCCAGCTTGCCATCAACATACATCTCCAGCTCGGCAACATACTTGCCAGGACCCTTCACGAAACCGTTGAAGAGGATACCTGCACACTCTGCCTCATACTTGAATGGATTCTTGTCGAGCTGAATCTTAATAGGCTTACGCTCTGCGGGTTGCAAGTTAGGGAAGCTCACCTCATACTTTACAGGCTTTACCTTCTGCACCTTGATTGTAACATCGTTCTTGCCTACCTCGCCACCATTGCGCTCAATCACCTGAAGGGCCTGGTCGAAGCTCATCTTGTAGGTGTCGTTGAGTGAGTATGGCAAGTATGCGAAGTTGATATCCTCACCCTTCTTCAGAGGCTCAATCCAATCCTTTGGAATCCAGTTGTAACCCTTCGCTGTTGCAAGGATACCTGCTGCCGATGCTGGGTTACAGTCAGAGTCCTGACCACAGCGGGTCGAGATGTCGATGGTCTTGTAGAAGTCGCCCTCGCCATAGAGCAAGCCAAAGAGGATATATGCGCAGTTAATCATCGCATCGATGTTGAGTGGGTCCAATGCGCCCTCGCCACAACCGATGTCTGTGTGTCCCCACTTATCCTCCAGCACCTGCCAGCCCTTGCGCCAATCCTTAGGATTTGCGTGGTAGATGTCAAGCACGTCAACCATACACTTGTAGAACGAACTCTTTGCAGGGATAGACTTCAGACCCTCGTTGATAATCCACTCAATGTCGTCCGAGATGAATGCCAGCGAGTACATTGCGCCAACATATACACCACCATACCAGCCGTTACCATAGTTCATGATGTGACCTACCTTGTCTGAAATCTTTGAAGCCGTGTTAGGCATACCTGGTGACATGATACCAGCGTAGTCGGCCTCAATCTGATAGTCGATATCGTCGGCGTGGGGGTTGTTTTTCCAGTGGCCCGACATAGGAGCCTTGATGCCACGAAGAATATTGTAGCGCGCAGCCTGATTTGCGTGCCAGAGTGCGTAACCCTCATGAGCGAAGGCATTTGCCAACGAGTCCAGAGGAGCATCAATACCCAAGCGGTCAAACACGCCCACAAAGGTAAGGTCCATGTAGATATCATCGTAGAGCGTAGGCACACGATGCATCATCTTTGATACCTGCTCAATATCCTCGCCCCAAGGAATGTGGCGGTCGTCGCCAATCATGCGACCACGATACTGGAACTCTGTTGGACCACCATAGGTACAACCAAGCACCTGACCAGCCCAGGCGCCCTTAATCTTGTCCATGAGCTGCTCCTTGCTAATTGTCACCTGCTTTGGGAGTTTCTTACCCTCTGGCTGTGCAGCATACGATGTTGCTGCGCAGGCGATAAGTGCCGCAAGAGCAACGATAAAATAAAATCTCTTCATAATAGATGTATTAGTATTGTTTGTTTTGTCTAACCTTGTGTCCATAATATCACACACTATCACAAAGGTATGAAATCTTCTCGTATAAAACAATCTTTAATTGGAGTTATTGTTGCATTATATTGTTTTTTCGCGGCTTTTGGAACTTATTTTGTGTTTATTTGCCTCGAAAAAAGCTCCTATATATAATAAATATAGGTATAAAGGCGAGTTTTTAAGAAAAATGCAAAATTCATCAAAAAAATATTAGAAAAAGTTTGCACGTGTAAAAATAATACTTACCTTTGCATCCGCAATCAGGAAATAAGCCCTGTGGCGAGTGAAAGACGATGAGTCGGGAACTTACTGAAAAGGGGTTTGTGAAAAAAAAGTTGCAAAAAGTTCTTGAAAAATTTGGTGGTTAAAAAAAGATGCTTTACCTTTGCACCACTTTCCGCTTCGAAAAATGAGAAGTGGTTTTTCAAATGGTTCTTTGATTTACTGGTATATTAAGAGAGAAAATGTAGTATTTATCTGTCAATTCCTTTAAGGAATATGAAGTAGTCAGGACTCTAACAATACATTAATAATTTTTACAATGGAGAGTTTGATCCTGG
>JAFOHD010000032.1 GCA_017421945.1 Alistipes sp.
GGGTCCGAGCCCGTTTTGTTGTTCTCGATAATCTTAAAGCTCGGGTCAAAGAACTGCAAACCCTTGAGGATATTTGTCGGGTTCATTTGGCGCAAGGCATCACCCTTCACCTCCACATAGTTACCCGTGAAGCTATTCTTGTTGCGTCGGCTGATACCAGTCACCACCACATCATCCAGTTCGATGCTGGCTTTCAGCTCCACCACCAAATTATATTCATCCTTGGTCACCTGTTTCGATACGGTCTCGTAACCGATGTAAGATACGCTTACCGACTCCTTCTTCGCGAGGCGTATGCTAAACTTACCATCGATATCGGTGATACATCCTCGGGCTCCCTTGTCCTTACCCGTACCATCGGTGATGAGCACCGTGGCACCTATGAGCGGTTCCCGTGTAGCCTTATCGAGCACCAATCCCGACACATTCACCCACACCTTATCCTCTTCATATTGCGTATCCGGCTCAACGATGATACGGTTATCACCCTCGTATCGTATCTTTACATTCTGGTCGCCTATAAGTTCGCCCAGCACCTTGTCGAGAGGCTTGTCCTTCACCACAAGACTTGTCGGCTTATTGATGTTCCATAGCGACACATCCTGCAAGGTAATGCGTGCGTGAGCCGTTTCGGCCACCATTTCCAACACCTTACCCAGCGGTTGGTTGCTGACCCTCAACGTCACAGGCGTTTCCTTCCACGAGTCGGAGTTCTGCGCCTGCACATGGCCTGCACCCAACATCAGTGCAGCGGCAACCATTATTTTGAGAACGAGTTTCATAGCGACAAACGATTACTGCAACAACATATCCAGTATCTCCTTGTAGAAGGGGTTACTGTTATATTTCTCCACATACTCCTTATATAACACATCGGCACGCTCAATCTCCTTGCCGTTCATGATGAAATTGCGCAAGAGTATATAAAGCAAGAAGTCGCGTTGCGCGCCATCATAGAATGCTGCAATCTCAGTATACATACTCTCCATCATTTTAGGCATCTCATAGGATTCACCCTTGGCCATGGCAGCCTTTGCATTCATATAGAAACAATAGCGCATGAGCAGACTGGCATATTCAGGGCAGTTCAAGGCCTGCGCATCGGTACGCGTTACATAGCCCTCAGTTATGTTCCAATAATCACCAATCTCCTGCTCTGCCAAAGCCACCCCTCGCACACTCTCATACATCACCGGATACTCGATGAACGACATATACACATCGTAGTCGATCAAAGCCGCCACATAGTTCTTCGCCTCAGCGCTGGCAGCACTCTTCTCCATCAGTGCCGTTGCCTTTTCGAGCAACGTGCGCGAGTCGTCGATACGCGTCTTAGGCTTGATATCCAAAGCTACGCAACCCAACAGCTGGTTCTTGTAACGCAACGAGCGTTTTAGCGTTTCAATGCTCTTCATCAGTCGGTTGTTGACCACGGCACGTTCCGATCCACTATACTCAACCTGCACATTCTTTCCCTCGTAGGTGATGTTCACATGCAAACTGTCTCCTGGCTGAAGCAGCACCGTCGTGCGTCCATTGATGGTCAGACATACCAGGTTGTCGCACTCAAAACTATATACATGCTCCTCGCCCGGATTGGTATGAAATTCCTGCGCAATCAACGGAGTCTGCATACAGTCAAAATATACCATATCGTTTTGATATCCATAAATCTCCGCGCTGATTGTAGTCTTCTCCTGTGCCTCCATGGTGCCGAAAGCTGCACCCATAATTACAAGTGCCAATAAAAATGTCTTTTTCATATTCATAAAAATTCGTGTCACACTATGTTTTAACAACACTTAATCGGTACAAATTTACATTAATTGTATGCAATTACAAATAGGATACATATAAAAAACTTAAAAAAACATATAAAGGTGGAAACGGGAATGGCGGAGCAGCATATAAAATAGGCGTAGTTTGACAGAACGTGAACTTTGAGTTTAGAGAATTGGTCACCTGCATGCTCTTGATGGAGCATAGAACGCGAATCGCATAAATCGACGTCATCATTCTCCTATTATACAATGACTAATTTGCAAGAAACGAAGAGAATTGCTATTTTTGCACAATAAATGATTAGATAAACCCAGCCAAAGAAGAACAACAATGAAAGTACTTAAAACACATTACCTGCTGCTGGCCATGGCAGCAAGCACAGCATTAACCGCATGCGAGGCTGAAAATATAGTAGAACAGACATCGGCCATTGCGGCCGAGACTTACTTTGCGCCCCCCTTTGCCGAACCCGACAAGTCGAAGCAGCTCAATGGTAGTCCTGCCGAGAACATGAAGGCATTGTTCGAGGCCACAGGTCCAGAGGTGATAACCTCGCTCGGGCGCATCAACATCACC
>JAFOHD010000033.1 GCA_017421945.1 Alistipes sp.
ATTATTGATATAGATGGTCCCGAGGTGCCTATCATGGATGGCTCAGCCAGAGAGTATGTTGCCAAGATTGCCGAGGTGGGTATTGTGGAGCAGAAGGCTGACCGTAAGTATTACGAAGTTACCGAGAAGCAGGTATATACAATTCCTGATAAGGGTGTTGCTATAATCATCTATCCCGATGATGAGTTTACAGTGTCGGTGCATGTCGATTACAACTCAAAGGTGATTGGTAATCAGTATGCTACGCTTGATATGTATAGCAAATATACCGAGGATATAGCCCCTTGTCGTACATTCTGCTTCCTGCATGAGCTGGAGCCACTTTTGAAGATGAACCTTATTAAGGGTGGTGATTTGGATAACGCTATTGTTGTGGTGGAAAACCCTGTTTCTGACGAGCAGTTGGAGCACCTTAAGAGGGTGTTTAATAAGGATGATATTCGTGTTACGGGTGGTTATTTGAATAACTTGCAGTTGCGCGCAAGCAATGAGTTGGCTCGCCACAAGTTGCTTGATTTGCTGGGTGACTTTGCTCTGCTTGGTATGCGTATCAAGGGTCGAGTGTGGGCGTCACGTCCAGGTCACTATGCCAACACCGAGTTTATGAAGCAGTTGATCGCCTCTATTCGTCGTGATGGCGAGAAGCCTGCTTTCAAATATAATCCAGCGAAGGCTCCTCTGATGGATGCCAATAAGATTATGTCGCTGTTGCCACATCGTTATCCATTCCTGTTGGTTGATAAGGTATTCCATATTGACGATAAGAGTATTGCTGCAATCAAGAACATCTCTATCAACGAGCCTCAGTTTACAGGTCACTTCCCTAAAGAGCCTGTTATGCCAGGCGTGTTGCTTGTGGAGGCTATGGCGCAGGCGGGAGGTCTGTTCGTGTTGAATGGAGTAGAGAACCCTGAGGAGTACTCTACATATTTCCTCAAGATTGATAGCGTCCGTTTCAAGCGTAAGGTTGTTCCAGGCGATACACTTCAGATGGAGGTATTCCTCACAGAGCCATTGCGTCGAGGTATTGCGTCAATGATGGGTAAGGTTTTTGTGGGTGGTCAGTTGGCTTGTGAGGCTACTCTTATGGCGCAGATTATTAGAAATAAAATAACAGAATAAATAGACTATGATTAGTAATTTGGCATATGTTCATCCCGACGCAAAGATCGGCGAGAATGTTACTATTGAACCTTTTGCATATATTGCAGCTGATGTAGAAATTGGAGATGGTTGTTGGATCGGCCCTTCGGCAACAATTCACGGCGGTGCTCGCATCGGTAAGAATTGTAAGATCCACTCATTTGCTTCCATTGCTTGTACTCCACAGGACTTGAAGTTCCGCGGTGAGGAGTCAACAGCTGTTATCGGCGACAACTGCGAGATCCGCGAGTGTGTAACCATCAGCCGTGGTACAGCCTCAACAGGTACTACTATCCTCGGCTCAAATAATCTTGTAATGGCTTACGCTCACGTTGGTCACGACTGCGTGGTTGGCAGCAACTGTGTGATTGTGAATGGTGTGTCGTTGGCAGGTGAGGTACACGTTGGTGACTGGGTAGTTATCGGCGGTCACTCGGCTGTACACCAGTGGACTCATATCGGTGACCACGCAATGATCCAGGGTATGTCGGGTGTAACCAAAGATGTGCCACCTTATGTTACCGTATCAAACGAGGGTCACTTCGCAGGTATTAACAAGGTTGGCTTGTCACGCCGCAATTTCTCTCACGAGCAGATTATGGCTATCCACGATGTATGCCGCATCCTCTTCCAGAGCGACTTGAACTACATCAACGCTTGCAACAAGGCAGAGGAGGAGCTCCCACAGTCAGCCGAGCGTGATTACTTGATTAACTTC
>JAFOHD010000034.1 GCA_017421945.1 Alistipes sp.
CTTGTCAATAGCACTTATGAAAGCAACATTCAGGAGGCTAAAAACTACACCGCCCCACCTTGAAACATCATAGCCCATAAATCTAACCGCAATATATGTAGCCCACAACGCCACAACATAGAAAATAATGCCCCAGTTGCGCTTCGCACGACGAAACGACAGAGCCTTCACCTCGCCTATGCTAATATTGCCTATTCTAAACAATCGAAAGCCCATACTAATCCTTATTTGGATGATTATACTTATACCTTGCAATCATATAGAGCAGACCTCCCAAACTAAAGAGCACAAACAGAAACAGTCTATACTCCTTGTCGGGCAATACCATTGCAAGCACTCCGCCCGCCTTGTAAAGTCTAATCATGACGACCAGCACCGCAGCCATCAGCGTGCCGAGGAAGATACTGCCGCCCCATCGGCGACACTTGCGCCAAAAATATCGCTTTCCCTTCTGCCAATTCTCCACGCAGTGCAGCACAAACAGCACCACGGTCAGGGCAAGGACTATCCACCCAAGCACATCGTTAAGCACCGCCAGCGCACGGCTCTGTGCCCATGCGGCATCGACCTTACGGATTATCCACCCAAGTGTCAGAGTGCAGATTGTAAGCCCGGCCCACACTCTCTGGAACCACGTTTTCTTAAACTCTTCCATATTCTCAACCCTTCACAAACTCCACCATGTGCAGCACCAAAGCTACCATGATGACAATAAACACACTCACAATCATATCACCCATTCTCCTTCTGCTTATCTGCCACCTTGCGCTTTTTCATGCGACCGCTGCGGCGCAGGGCATCTGCAATAATCCATTGCAGTTGCCCATTCACGCTGCGGAACTCATCCTCGGCCCAACGCTCCAACTCATCCCACGTTTGGGCATCCACGCGCAACACAAAACTTTTATTTTCAGCTTTCTTTGCCATTCGCAGATTAATGATGCAGGGTACCTGCGTTCACAACGGGCTGTGCCGACTCGTCGGCGCACAACACAACCAGCAGATTCGTAACCATCGCAGCCTTGCGTTCATCGTCAAGCTCCACAATCTCCTCCGTAGAGAGCTTATCCAACGCCATCTTGACCATCGACACCGCACCCTCAACAATCTTCTCGCGTGCCGAGATGATGGCATCGGCCTGCTGACGGCGCAACATCACAGCTGCAATCTCGGGAGCATAGGCCAGATAGTTGATACGTGCCTCAACAACCTCAATACCGGCAATAGCCAGACGCTCGGCCAGACGCTCCTCCAGCAAATCGTTTATCTCCTCGCTGCTGCTACGCAGAGTAACCGAATCACCCCCAGCCGTGTTGTCGTCATAGGCATAGCATCCTGCCACCTGACGCAATGCAGCATCACTCTGCACCGACACAAAACTCTCCAGCATCTTCATGCGTGTGTACTGCGTAACACCTCCCGTAGCAGGGTTTGCCGCCACATCAATATCGAACACAGCACGGTAAATCTCATCGTGCTTGAGTTTCCACACCAATACCAGACCAATCATAATGGGGTTACCCGTCTTGTCATTCACTTTGATGGGCTCGGCATTGAGATTACGCGCACGCAGCGATATATTCTTAGCCGAAATCAAAAAGTTCACCCACCAGAAACCTGTGTTGTAGAACGAGCCCACATACTTACCAAAGAATGTCAATACACGTGCCTCGTTGGGCTCAAGCAAAATAAAACCCTTGCTGGCAATGAGCGTCAAGATGAGCAGCACAACACCGCCCACAATCATGATAACATCGCGTGGCGTAGTCTCGCAATTTGCACCAGCCACAATCAGACAGATGCTGCCACCAAGCAACAAAAAGAAGATAACCAAAGCCCAAAAACCGTTAATCTTCCATCCCGAATACTCAAAATTTTTGTTCTCCATACAGATAATTGTTTAAGCTGTTAAAAGTAATATCATTTTGATATCACAAAGATATACAACAAAATTCACAAATTCCAAATTTCCACACCAAAAAATCGCAAAAAAATTGAGTAAATTTCACCGTTCACAGAAAAAGCATTACCTTTACATATATAAATAACCCCAAAATCATGAAACGACTAATGCTATTGCTGCTGGCGGCATCACTTATCATGACCGCTTGCCAAACCACAACCACAATGCGCGTGATGAGCTACAACGTACGCAACTGCACAGGCCTTGACGGGCAAAACTCATGCGAGCGCATTGCCGCAATCATCACCCGCGAGAACGTCGAAGCCATCGCCCTGCAAGAACTCGACAGCATGACACGCCGCTACCCCGGTCAGGACATGCTGAAGAACCTTGCCGAACTCACAGGCATGCACCCCACCTTCGGCGCTTCGATTGATTTCATGGATGGCAAATATGGCGTAGGCATCCTCACCAAGCAGAAGCCTCTGTCGTGGAAGCGCATACCGCTGCCCTGCCGCTCAGAGCCACGCTCGCTGCTTGTTGTGGAGCTTGAGGATTACTACTTCTGCTCGACACACCTCTCGCTGCACGCCGACAACCGACTCGAATCGGCAGAGATTATCAGCGAGGAACTATCCAAACTCGACAAGCCCGTCATCATTGCAGGCGACCTCAACGCCACACCCGACGAGGAGTCCATACAAAGACTCACCACCTCGTTCCACTTTGCGAGCAGCGCCGAGAAGTACACCTTCCCGGCCGACAAGCCCGACATCGAGATTGACTACATAGGCATAGCGCATGCCCAGGCCAAAGATATCGCCACCACAGCCTACGTTGTGAATGCGCCCATAGAGTCCGACCACAGGCCTTTGGTGAGCGAGGTAAAGTTCAAAAGACGATGATATTTCGCAAAAAATAGAAAAAGTTGCGCAAAAAACTTTGCATAATAGAAAAAAGTGTATATCTTTGCGCCACGAAATGAGACAAACTCTGGTTTAGGCTCAACGTGATTCGGGATGTAGCGCAGTCCGGTTAGCGCACCTGCTTTGGGAGCAGGGGGTCCCAGGTTCGAATCCTGGTATCCCGACAACATTTAAGATTACACTTTCGGGATGTAGCGCAGTCCGGTTAGCGCACCTGCTTTGGGAGCAGGGGGTCCCAGGTTCGAATCCTGGTATCCCGACTAAAATGGCGAGAGATTGGGTTTCCAATCTCTTTTTTTGTTGGAGCAGTAGGAAAGCTTGTTTTCAATACTCCTCCAAAAAAAAACAGAACCCACACAACTGGAGTTCTGTTTTAATCTCTACTAAGCAGATACATGACATTCTATTTGCCATCGACCGAATTACCGTGGATAGTAATCAGCCGCACCTTCTTCGATTCGTTGGTGTAAATCTGTATAACCTTATTAAACATGCCCGCCTCAACCTTGTGGGGCTCATATTTAATCTTTATCTCGCCCGACTCGCCCGGCATGACAGGCTTGCGCGAGAAATCCACAGTCATACACGAACACGACTTATGCACCTTCTTTATCACAAGCGGTGTGCCGCCATCGTTACGAAACCGAAACATCGCTATCAAATCACCACCCTTGCGTTGCACATCTCCAAAGTCGTGCGACGTACGCTCAAAGACCATCTCAGGCTCTGCACCACGATTGGCCGCCACAGCTCCAGCCAACGAGCAACACGCTATCAGCAATATCAACAATATACGTTTCATACTTAGTTCAACTTAAAGTTATAGGTTATGGTGCCACCCTGCATAAAGCTGCGGCTCTCGGTAAACTGCGCACGCTTTGCCGCAGCAATGGCCGCATTGATAAGCCCCGCATCTGACGATGTAGAGCCCTTAGGCTCATACGTTGCTTGCGTAACTTTGCCATGCTGATCTACGCTCACCCTAATCACTATTTTTCCACTCACATTGCCGGGATAGGAAGGCACAGGCAGCGAACCAACTAAACCTCGCCCTCGCAGGCCCTCGTCAAGCTGATTGTTTCCCACGGAGTTGAGTCCTCCACCACTACCACTTGCCTTATTCTCCTCATCTTGCTTTGCGTATGGATTACCCAAATCCTGCTCTTCATCCACACCACCTTTGTTGCTGCGGAAAATGGCACGTTGATTCACGGTCTGCGTAACCTCATCCGTACCACTCACCTGCTGGCTATTCTGATTCGTCGATAAGTTCTCATGCCGAGGAGCCTGCGCCGTAACCACAGGTTTTGGTTCAGGCTTAGGCTCTTCAATAATCTCGATAACCATCATCTCCGACTCAATCTTCTCCGATATGGGCAGGTAAGTAAGCAGCAACAGCGCAGCAACCACAATCACATACATGACCGTAGCAACTCCAGCGTATAGCTGTGAGCGATTATCGTTTTCGTCGTAGTAATTCATACAAAAAAATTAAAAATTACGACCACCTCACCAGAGGTTTTTATGGTTGCGTAGCAGCAATAAGCTTATAGCCATTATCCTTGGCTATGTTCATCACCTGCACAATCTCATCCCACTCCACCGTCTTATCGGCATGAAGCGAAATGGTAGGCTCCTCCTGACCCTCCAGGCGAGCCTTCAATGCACGGGCAACGCCCTCGCGTGAGCCTACGCTCTCAAGTTCTACGTAATACATATACTTACCTGCGCCCATATCCTTGATTGACACGGTTGTTATGGCCTTATCCTTGAGCTGATTAGCACTCTTGGGCAACATCAACTTCACCGCATTGGGGCTGATAAGCGTTGTAGCTATAATCATGAAGATCAACAACAAGAACATCAAGTCGGTCATCGACGATGCCGAGAATGAGTTATCAACCTTCGAGCCTCTCTTAATTGCCATCTTATCTTACTTTACAGGTTGATTCAAAATGTCCATAAATGCGATTGAGTTAGCCTCCATCTGGAACACCAGCTTCTCAACGCGTGCCACAAGGTAGTTGTAGCCGAAGTATGCAGGGATACCCACAATAAGACCACCCACGGTAGTCACCATGGCAACGTACATACCACCGGCAAGCAACGAAAGGTCAATAGTACCACCCGCAGCCGACATATCCATGAAAGTCTGCACCATACCAAGCACCGTACCCAAGAAACCAATCATAGGCGCACCACCGGCAATGGTAGCAAGGATTGGCAGGCCATCCTCGAGCTTCGACACCTCAAGGTTGGCTACGTTTTCAATCGACGACTGAATATCGCTCATAGGACGGCCGATACGACCTATACCCTTCTCAATCATGCGGGCGATGGGTGTGTTGGTCTTGCGACACAAATCCTGCGCTGAACGAATCTTGCCATCCGAGATGTAATCACGAATACGGTTCATAAAGTTCATGTCAAGCACCGAAGCCTTGCGAATAGCTATAAATCGCTCCACAAAGATAAACACAGCCACTCCGCCAAGCAACAGGAGTACCCACATCAACCATCCACCTTTTTGGAAAAGGTCCCACAAACTCATGCGCACAGCCTCGTCTGCTACCGCTGTCGCTGTCTCTGCTGCCACCTCGGCAGCCTGAAGAAAATCAATCATAATACTTTTAGTTTAATTATTTATTTAAGTTTTTATTCTATTTCTACACCTATCTCTTTCTGCGTTTGATTCGCATTTCGCAAGCTGTCGGCAATCTCCTTTGCCCGTTGCTCACGCTCACGGCGGCGTTTGCTCATAAAACGCTCCCTTATACGGCGTTTCAAATCGGTCCAGTTGTTAAAATCCTCCTTGTAGTATATTCCAACGCCCGTCTCCTGCAAACCCTGGTTCTCGTCAAAGCGGTCGATGGTTTGCGTGAAACCCCTCAACTTAAGGTTTCCCGCACGGTCGATGAGCCACGTAATGTAAGCCTCACCCATAAAGTTCGACATATTACTACTTTGCGCCATCTTATTATCCACCAAGTAGTTGCCCTCCAACTCAACGAGTAATCTGTCGTTCACCAGGCTCTTCGAGAAACCTATATCAATCTCATCGCTCGTAAGCTCAGACTTAGGTCTGTAACGCAATATGATGTTGTAATCATCGCTCGAGAGCCAGTTACTCAACTGATTCGACAACAACTCAAATCCCGTCGTTGCTGACGCCGTAGCACCTATGCTTGACGATGTGGCAGCATCGGAGTAGAACGCACCACTTACCAGCAGATACATGAACTGCGTAGCCACCGACTGCTGGTTGTTGAGCAGGTTTGCCACAGCATTCTGAATCTCGGTATCGGCATTGGGCACCTTGATATCGAATGTCACCGTAGGATTCGACAATCGCTCCGTAAGGTTGATAATACACTCCACAGGCACGGCACGCGTCACATTATCGAGCGTAGTGGTCGAAAGCAACGGCTGCAGCGAAGCCTTGAGTTTGTATATGGCATCAATGTTGAGCCTTGCATCCATCGGGTCACCCGTCCATGTGATTGTCGAGCCCGACTCAATAAGGAATCGTTTGTTGATGATGTTCTGCAATGTAAACAGATAACTACCGTCGGTGATTGTATAGTCGCCATACATATCAAACACGTTGGCACTTGGCACTATACGCATCGACAACGAGCCATTTCCTCGTGCCTTGATAATATCGCCCACCGTGGGGTCAATCACCAGCTGCACCTCGGCATTATCGGTAACCGTAAGCGCAAGGTTTATATTCATCGTACCCGCACCCGCCGATGTTGCTCTACGCTGACGCTCATACATCATCTTCTTGCGCAGCAGGTAATTCATTGAATCCACCTTCACGCCCTGTTTTTCAAAGACCACAAAGTCGGCATTCGAGGCATCGCTCTTACTCGAAAGCGGCATGAAGAATTGCGACTTACCCTCGGTAGTACCCACCAAATCCAGGGTTGTACCCTTCTTGTTGCCATTTATGGTTGCCACACCCGACGCATAGACCTTACCGTAGAACAGGTCGTTGTCATGAGCCGTGGTATTCAGCACCACCATATTACGAGGCGTTATACGCATCGTGTAGGCTATATTCGACAGATGCTCCAGGCTCAAATCCATATTCAGCTGGCCCGTATTTCGCTCGCCATCATAAACTCGTGCCGACGCAGCTATCAGATGGTTATCCTCTACATTTATCCTCGCCCTGGGCACCGAGTAACGCACATTGGTGTAGTCCACCGTCGTAGCAAGGTTTTCAACATCTATCACTCCGTTGAGTTTCGCCTGACGTCCTTGTCCCAAAATCTCGAGTTTGGCAAACGCCTCACCCTCGGTATTCGACACCACTCCCTTCAGCACGGGGTCGAGCATCAACATAGGCAGGTGGTCAAACACGCCCTCTGCATAATAACGCTTGGTAGCTGGAGCATAGTATCCCGTGACGACATTCTCACTTGTTCTCAGGTTATTCATCTTCACACGTACACGCTGCTGCTCGAAGTCCCACTGCGCATCAATACCGAGCGTTGCCACAGGAGTCGAGTTCACCGTCATGCTGTCGATTCTAAGGTCGGCGTCCAACTCTCCTCTATCCAGCAGAGCCTTAATCGTAGCCTCACCACTCGCCAAGCCCTTCACCTCATACCCCAAACGCAATGGGAATCCCATAAAAGGCTCAATCTCGAAATCGCGCATCTCTATACGCAACGAATCGGAACTACGGCGCGAAGCCACGCCATCCACCTTAAGCAGCTGATGCGAACTTCTCACCATGAAATCATCTACCACTATCTGCGCCGTATCTATACTCACGCCACCCGAAGTTATGCGCCACTGCTTGTTGCCCGTAGTGATTGTCGAAGGAGATATATAGACATCCATGCGTGGCATATTGCTGGGCTCTACCCTACGCAGGCGTGCCATCGCCGATACATTTCCCTTGAAATCATTTTCCTCATCATTAAAGCCTGCCGACATCACCACACGATTATTTTTCGCGCCACCCATAATCATCAGCTGCGGCAGATGCACAGCACCCATATACACATCCTCCGACTGCACATACAACGCAAGCGAATCACCCTGGTTGGTAATGTTGGCATCGAGGTTGGCAATAAGCGTGTTACTCATCTCAATATACTCCGACTCGGCTCGTAGCGACAGGTGATTTGTCAGGGGGTTAGTCATAAAATTCAATGTCGAGCCATTAGCCACATGCACTCCCTGAGCCACAGCATCCAACAGCGCATCAGCGTTCTTCACTGTGAGCGAGAGTGCCGAATATCCACCCTGCTCATCCTCATCGTGAACATACTGATACTTGTCATTCGAGAGATTTGGCAGATATTTCTTAACCGCCGACTTCATGTAACTGATTAGGTCGGCATAAGTTGTAGGGCCGGAAAACGTTCCGTCCACAAAATCCGACTCCAGGCTCAACTGACGTCTTACCTCCGAACTCTGTGACGTCAGACGCACACTCCCCACATCAAGAGTGTCGGCATTGTAACGGTAACTACCCTTGCTCACCTCTACCGTACCGCTCATCTCGTCCATATTACGGCCCACGGCATATATCTCGGCATCGAACTTCAGGTGCGAAACAGAGTCTCGACGATTGATATTCATCGCATGCAAATCGGCATCCTCAACATGCAGGCGGAAATCATAAACAGGTTTTTCTCCATTCAAATCAGCAACGCCCTCCAGCGAGAAATCTATCGGAGCCGTGTCGCTCGACAACTCGCCCGAGAAGTTCTTATTCTCAAGCGTTCCCTCAAGCCACAGATTCTGGTAGTCGGTATCATTAAACGCTATCTGTTTCACCTCGCCTCGCAGCTGACCTCTCAGACCCGCCTTCGAACTAACGCCCCCAAAGTGCAGCGAAGCATCTATATCGCCCAAGACATCGTTCTTGAGCAGAGTTCCCAGATTTACGTGATTAAGCGTAGCATCTGCCTCAATCATCGACATTGCCGGTGAGGTGTGCGACACGCCCTTCTCATCGACTACGGTCTTGGCGCGCAAATTCTCAAACTGTGCCGCCAGCGTCATGTTGCCCACTTGCGTAGTAAATCCCAAATCCGATGTAAATGCCTTCATCGAGCCACTGAACGAGCCCGCAGCAATCACCGTACCTGCGGCACCGGCAATCTCCTGAACCTTCGCGGGCAGAGCCTTACCCATAAGACTTGAGAGCAGCATATCCATGTCCTCGGCATTGGTCTTGAGGTTTTGCAGATTCACCGACATACCGGCACTCTGCACCTTGGGCAGGCCACGCAATGACAGCTCGGCAGCAAGCGAACTCTCATGGCCAAAGCCTATATTCTCGACATCCACCGACATATCTGCCACCGTACCCTTAACCTTCACGTTGGCATCTCGCAACGCCAAATTCCACGGCAACATGCGGGGCGCAAAGTATGCCACATCGGCCGACGATATTGCCGTCTTGTATATCTCACCCTCAATCGTCACGTTATGGATGAAATCACGATACGAAGGCCAATCCTCTCCACGAAGCACCAGCGAGCGCAGGCGCACGTCGGAGTTTCTTGCCATAATCTCAAAATCTCGCAAATCGACCACACCCTTGTCCACAAGGAAGCGACCCGTGAAGTTCTGCACCATGAAACCGCTGCGCTCCACAGCCGAGAAGTTACGGATATAGCCTCCAACCACACCACCCTCGAGATAGAAGTCATCGACAAGAGCCGACATGTGATTGATTTGCATATTGCCATAATCTACGCCATATTCCGGATTACGATGTTGCAGACGCTCGATAAGCAACGACACGTTGTCTAAACGCACATCCTCAACACGCAGCAGGAAAGGCTCTTTATCGGGATTCTTCTTAATATTCAGACGAGCCACCACCTCCTTGATATTCATCACACCCGAGGTGGTCTCCTTCAAATTCAGTTTTACATTCGACAATACTCCATTGCGCAACGTCACACCCGACTTATCGGGTATGCGGGCAAGAAATATCTTCACCTTATCAGCATAAAGCAATGTATCCTGCTGGAAATCTTCAATATACAGACCATCAAGACGCAGACTGCCCAACGCGCCCAAGCGCACTCTGCCAATCTCGACACGGGTACCCAACTTCTCTGAAAGCAACACCGTCGCACGATCGACAACATAGTTCTGCACCGAAGGCAACGACACCATCAAAGTCAGCACAATAGGACAAAATATCAGAAACAATAGCGTAACTGATAGCACCTTTAACAATATTTTCGTAACTTTGCGCATCTGACTTCGGTCATAAAACCTACAAATGTAACAATTTTTCTATTAAAATAGAAAAAAACAGGCAAAAAACACAATTATGGATATTACGATTCTTGGCATTGAGTCATCTTGTGACGACACTTCGGCAGCTGTAATTCGCAATACCACGTTGCTTTCCAATGTGATAGCTTCGCAGGCTGTGCATGTAAAGTACGGAGGTGTGATACCCGAATTAGCATCCCGCGCCCATCAACAAAACATCATTCCCGTTGTTGACACCGCGCTCAAGGAGGCTAACATCACCCCCGACAAACTCGATGCCATAGCATTCACGCGTGGTCCCGGATTGCTGGGCTCACTTTTGGTGGGAACATCATTTGCCAAAGGTCTTGCCATCGCAAACAATATTCCAATGGTTGAAGTGAATCACCTTCAGGGTCACATACTCTCGCACTTCATCGACATGCCCGACCGTGAGATGCCCCACCCCTCATTTCCATTCCTCTGCCTGCTTGTCAGCGGCGGCCACACCCAGATTGTGAAGGTGTCATCACCCCTTGAGATGGAGATTATAGGTTCAACCATTGACGATGCCGCAGGCGAGGCTTTCGACAAGTGCGCAAAAGTGATGGGGTTGCCCTACCCTGGAGGCCCCGTCATTGACCGTCTGGCAAAGGAGGGTGATGCCGAGGCCTTCTCATTTGCCAAGCCGCACGTCAAGGGTGAATTCGACTTTTCGTTCTCGGGCCTTAAGACCTCGTTCCTCTACACCCTGCGTGACTGCGTAAAGGAGGATGCCGACTTTGTTCAGAAGCACAAGGCCGACCTGTGCGCATCGTTGCAAAAGACCATCATCGACATACTGCTCGACAAGCTCATCAAGGCTACCAAGCGTACAGGCATCAAGGATGTTGCCATTGCGGGAGGCGTATCGGCAAACTCCGGCTTGCGTGAGGCTGTCGCCGAGGCTGGCCGCCGTCGCGGCTGGCGTACGTTCATACCCGAATTAAAGTTCACAACCGACAACGCAGCCATGATTGCCATATCGGGTTATTTCCGCTATCAGAAAGGCATGCTTTCAAGCTACGACATAGCCCCCGTAGCACGCCTTGAGGAGATTTTATAACGCATTATACACAAATTGCTTAGCACCGCCCATCTAAGGCGGTGCTTTATTTTATACCTCCAGCATCACATTAGGTAAATTACCGGTATTCCACATGGTGCAACAAATTCTGCGCAGTTGATTTTTACAACATTTTATTTCCCGTTTAGAATATTTTGTATATATTTGTCACGACCAAAACCGCAGATGTAAGAAGCGGGCGAATATTTGCTCGCACAACACAAATATCATAAACTATGAAGGAATTAAAAATCGGAAACCTGCTTGCCAAAGTACCCATTGTGCAGGGAGGTATGGGTGTAGGCATCTCCCTCTCGGGACTTGCCTCCGCA
>JAFOHD010000035.1 GCA_017421945.1 Alistipes sp.
ATTTAGGTGGGAGAGTAGGTAGCCGCCTCTTCAAGCCGAGTCCTAATAAGGGCTCGGTTTTTTTTGTATCTGTATGCCATCTGTTCCTGTGGCGTAATAGCATTTGCGAGGCGGCTTGAAGAGGCGGCAGGCCGCCAACTATATCTATAAACCTTCCAACCTCCCTTTGATAAGGGAGGCTATAAATGGTGGAGCTATATACCCTATATGTATTATGTCAAACAAAAACCGCAACCCCGAAGGATTGCGGTAGATATATGCTTTGCCGAGCCGCCACCGACCGAAGCCGAGAAATAGATTGCCACAGGTAATCCTCTGCAAGTTAAGCGAATAGGGAGGGGTATATAAAAAACCGCAACCCCGAAGGATTGCGGTTTTTGTTTTCTAAGTTATTATAAATCTTCGCCGTTTGCTTTGTTTAGTTCGTTATCATAGAACATTGTTATGTAATATTCGCCTCCAAATTCTGATATCATAAACCATACTGATTTATTAATACAATATTCCATTGTTGTCCGAGCAAAGTCTAATTTTAATTCTTCGCTCCAATTTTCTTGATCCTGAATTTGTTCGACAGAGTATTTGTCAAGTAAGGCCTTCCCGAATTTCTCTCGATCAACTTGATAATAAATTGCTTGATATCTTTTGTTCTTTACGGACATTTCATATGAAATATCTTCATCTTCAGAGATGGTATAGTCTTCTAGTGAAACATATTTTGAATTCCCTGAAAATTGGTTACATAGAATATTAAAACGAATTTTTATATCAGTTTCACCTTTTGTGTTTTTATCACACAACATTATTCTATGCACTTTGTTGTTGGTTGTGGCTATGTGCAAACTCACATCAGTGCCATTAAATTCTCCTTCAAGTATATCTTTGTCGTAATCAGATGAAGTAAAACCTTTCTCCTTGAGCTTTGCAATCATTTCGGCTTTTGTGCCATCAATAGGAATGCCTAGAAACTTGGTAACGTCTTTTTCTTGAGCATAGCTTGTAATTGCTAAAATCATCACAGCAGCAGTTAATAATAGTTTTTTCATGGTTATAAATGTTTATGTTAATAAATTAATTTTTCTTTTCAACATAAACAAAAAGCGCGGACTAAATTCGCTTATATCGGATTCTGCGGTCTTCCACAACCTTGTCCCCTATATACGGAATAAAGCCCACACTGAACAAACAGTATGGGCGTCAAACTTTATTCCTTGGGGACGATTGAATATGTGGAAGTTTCAGAATCCCGAAATAAAAGCTAACGCCTTTTATTTATATGTCTTTTTGTTGTTATTTAATCATAGGCTTTGGGTTTTGTTATTGCAAATATAATCATTCTACATTAAAAATACAAAAACCGCAAGGCAATCTGCCCTGCGGTTTATTTGTGAATATTCCTTTTCTCTTACTTCGTGGCGTCAAGTACGCCGCGGAGGTAGCCGATGGATTCGGCAACGCCCGGGTGTGGGTTGTTGCCGTTCTTCTCGAACTCGAGCGACACCACGCCGTCGTACTTCACCTTGCGCAGCACCTTCACCACGGGCCTGAAGTCTATCACGCCACGGCCCATCTCCCATGTGCCGCCCTTCTGCGATGCTTCGCTCTCATCCTTGATGTGGATGTCGTAGAGCCATGCGCGGTACTTCTTGATATCCTTCACAATGTTCTCTCCCATGCGTACCGAGTGACCGAGGTCCATGCAACAGCCCACGCCCCAATCGGGATTGTGGTATATCTCAGCCACCTTTTGTATGTTGGGGAACGGGGCTCCGTCAGGCCCATGTGTGTGTATGGCCATGCGGATGCCTGTCTGTTTGACCTTTGCTACAACATATTCGGTAAGTTCGTAGTTTGGTACGCCGATAAACATCTCGGCACCGTAACGCTCGGCATAGGCAAAGGCACGGTCCACCTCGGCTTCGCTCTTCATGTAGATAGGGCCAAGAATATAAGGCTCAACGCCATAGCTGCGGCACTTTGCCTTGAAAGCATCCATCTGCTCCTTGGTGGAGTTCAGCGGCAGCCACCAATCCTTGACCGAGAGGTATCTTACCTCCATGCTCTTGAGGAAGGCGAGAGTCTTGTCAATGTCGTAGTTGCGGTAGGTGAAGCCCGCCACGCCAATCTTGAAATCCTCCCATCCTCGTTTGCCCTCAATGAGCTGCGCCTGCGAGGGCAGAGCAAGCATGATACCAAGCAGCAATGTGCATAGGGTAATAAGTCTCTTCATATCAATGTTTGTTCTTACTCCAGCTTATAATGCTTTGCCAAGCCACCCTCGGCAGTCTCACGGTAGAGGCTTGGAAGGTTATGGCCTGTCTCCTTCATTACGGCCACAACGCGGTCGAAGTTCACGCGGTGCTTTCCATCGGAGAGGATGGCAAACGTAGCCGAGTCAATGGCACGAGCCGCCGCAACGGCATTACGCTCGATGCAGGGAATCTGCACAAGTCCGCACACAGGGTCGCATGTCAGTCCCAGGTGATGCTCCAGAGCCATCTCGGCAGCATACTCAATCTGCGATGGCATACCTCCCATAAGCTGGCACGTAGCCGCCGCAGCCATGGCACACGCCACACCAATCTCGCCCTGACATCCCACCTCGGCACCCGAAATTGAGGCGTTGGTCTTGGCGAGGTTGCCGAAGATGCCCGCCGTAGCAAGGGCTCGAAGGATACGCACGGGGCGGTAGTCGTTAAGTTTGGCCATGTGGTGGATGACGGCGGGTAATACGCCGCACGAGCCGCACGTTGGAGCTGTCACGACAACACCTCCCGAGGCATTCTCCTCGGCAACGGCAAGAGCGTAGGCGTAGAGTCGTGAGCGGTTGCTCACCGTTGTGCCGTACTCTTTGGCTTTGAGCCAATATGTTGAAGCCTTGCGAGGAACTTTAAGCCCTCCGGGCAATACGCCATCGTTGTTAAGACCGTTGTCGATGGTTTGACTCATGGTATTCCAAATCATCTCAAGGTACTCCCAAATTTCCATGCCCTCACAATCCTGCACATACTCCCACAGGGTCTTGCCCTCGTGGTCGCACCATGCCAGAATCTCCTCGATGGTGGTGAGAGGATAGACCCTCTGATGCTCCTGTAAGGGCATCTCGGGGTTGGCTATGGAGCCTCCGCCGATGCTGTATATCTTCCAGCTCTCCTGAATCTCACCGCCCTTGATAGCCTCGAACAACATGCCGTTGGTGTGAAATTCCTTAACCGTTTCGGGCTCCCATATAATCTCGGTGGGGGCTACGGGTTGTAATACTGCTAATATTGCGGCATCGGTCAAGTGACCTTTGCCTGTGGCTGCAAGTGACCCATAGAGTGTTACACGAAAAGATTCAGCATCCTGATGACGCGCCAGGAACTGCTCGGCAGCCTTCTTGGGACCCATCGTGTGGCTGCTTGAGGGGCCGTTGCCCACTTTATATAATTCTCGTAATGATTCCATAGTGAAAAAATACTATACGTGACGTAAAATTTCCTCCAAGCCCTCGAAGTGGCACTTGTAATCCTCCAATGAACGCTGGATAACCTCGTAGGCCTCCTCGCGACCATAGGTGCCGACAATCTCCACACGTTTCTGTCCCTCGCTCTCTCGGTCTGCGGGTGGCATATCCTTGTATGTAAGGAAGTAGTGCTTGAGTCTGTCCACCACGATGTGAGGCAACTCCGTGATATCGTTGTAGCCACGATAGGTGGCATCATTACGCAGTACGGCAATAATCTTGTCGTCGGCCTCGTCGCCGTCGAGCATGCGGAAACCGCCGATAGGCTTCACCGTGGCGATGATGTCGCCATGGGCAATGGTGCGCTCAGTGAGAACGCATATATCAAGCGGATCACCATCACCCTTGATGTTCTGGCGACCGCTGCGCTCCATGCAGAACTGTGCTACGCTGTCGCCGCAGAAACTCTGCGGAATGAATCCGTAGAGTGCTGGTACAACGGTAGAGTATTTCTGTGGACGGTCGATGCGTATGTAGCCGCTGACTTTGTCCAGTTCGTATTTTACCGTGTCGGTGGGTACCATTTCAATGAAAGCGGTAACCTCTTCGGGTGATTTCTCACCCACCTCCAGTCCATGCCAAGGATGAGACTTATATCTCAAACCCATCAGGCGTGCAATAGGGTCGTTAATCTTGTTTCCCATAATATCTTATTTTAATCGTTGTTATCCTACAATGTAGCGTGCTGTGCGGGGTGCAACCTTGTATATGGCGGCTGTCAGCGCCCAGCAAATGGCAAAGACCATCACAACGCTCAAAATCACACACAGCGGCGTAGGTAGCCCCAGAGGGGTGAGCATGATGATGACCGGGCCGATGAATATGTAGTGCATAAGGTAAGTGCCGAAGCTGCATTTGGTAATGTTTGCAAGCAGACGTTGCAAGCGTGGAGAAGTGATGTCTATGCGCTGCACGATAAGGAACACACCCAGAGCCATTAGTGCTACGTTTGGCGAGCAGAATTGCCAGAATAGTTCCAGCAGCTGGGGAGCCTCTGCGTAGCTGTACTGCACAGCCATTGAGGCATAACCCGTGTAGGTGACGATAAAGCCCGCCACATATACCATTACGCCCATGGCTACAATCTTACGCAGAGGCATGGGACTGCGCTTTGAGAGCAGATGTCCCAGTAGCAGGTAGCCTGCGAAGCCCGAGAAGTAGTACAGCGTACCAAACTCGTTCCATGCGCATTCGCCAAAGAGGCTGGGCGATATGAGGTAATGCAGATAGGGCAACGTAAGCGACACCACCCACAATGTCATGTAGATGATTGTGAGCGTACGGTCACGCCTCTCAACCCATGCCGAGAAGAACGGCATCAGCAGATAGAGCCCTATGAGCATATAGAGATACCACATGTGGGTGGTGTAACCATTGAAGGTGAATGGAATGAGCGCAATGTTATGTAAAGCATCACTGGCTTGCTGCGAGGGCGCAAATTCAAATGGGAAGAGGGTGGTGATGACGCTCTTGTCGAGTCCGATGATGCCCGTAAAATAGGGTATGAGATGGTATATGGCCGACCAGATAATCATGGGAAAGAGTACGCGTGGTATGCGACGCTTATAGAACTCGGTGGCACTCTCGTCTATGGGCAGCAACAGCAGTCCTGTCATCATGGCAAACAGTGGAACGCTTGGGCGCATGAGTGAGCCGATGAATGCTCCCCAAAAGCTGTTCATGGGGTCGTGCTGTGGCGTGGCGTTGTAGATGTCTACGCAATGCGCTGCGATAACCATCAGCATTGCCACCAGGCGGAGTACGTCAACCCAATATAGTCGTTGTGAATTATTTTGTGTCATGGCAAATTGATTGATTAACAAATATACATAAAAAATGTGTAATTTCATTCACCTTGCCACAAAAACAACTCCACATAGTACAAAAAAGTCCGACCCAGAGGATCGGACTTGGCTTTCAGAAGTTAAATCTACCTTGTGATTACTTCTTCTTATCGTAGCGTTTTGCGTAACGGCTCATAAACTTATCCACACGACCGGCGGTATCAACCAACTTCATCTTACCTGTGTAGAAAGGGTGAGATGTGTTAGAGATTTCCATCTTGTAAACTGGATAGGTTTCGCCGTTCACCTCGATGGTCTCCTTTGTCGAAACGGCGGACCTGCACAAAAACACGTGGTCATTCGACATGTCCTTGAATGCCACTAAACGATAATTTTCTGGATGAATACCCTTTTTCATTTCGTCTTTTTGTTTAATTAAGTACTTAATTCGGCGCAAAGGTACAAAATTTATTTACACCC
>JAFOHD010000036.1 GCA_017421945.1 Alistipes sp.
GATGATGATTGCCACACCATCCATCAACAGCGCAGGCAACTGGTAACACAACGACTTACCTCCTCCTGTCGGCATCAACACAAAAGTGTCACGCCCCGACAAGAGGTTACGAATAACTGCTTCCTGGTTCCCCTTAAATGCGGTGAATCCGAAATACTCCTTTAATTTCTCGTGTAAAACAGTGTTCTCCAGTTCCATTAAATCATAAATATTGGTGCATCCCATGCAACAATAGATGCAAAAAGTAATTTTGTCATTCAAAGATAAAACTTTTTTTGGAAAAAATAATAACTTTGTAAAAAATTTCAACGATTATGCGACTATTCACAAGTGAGTTGGTAAAAAAATACAAGTCTCGCACAGTGGTAAACCATGTGACCATTGACGTTAAGCAGGGTGAGATTGTGGGTCTGCTGGGCCCTAACGGTGCTGGAAAGACCACTACCTTCTATATGATTGTAGGCTTGATTAAGCCAAATGAGGGACAGATTTTCCTCGAAAATGACGAGGGACAGGTGAGCGAGCTTACCAACATGCCCGTATATCGTCGTGCGCAGATGGGTGTGGGCTACCTGGCACAGGAGGCTTCGGTATTCCGCCGCCTGAGTGTGGAGGATAACATTAAGGCTGTACTGGAGATGACCTCATACAGCAAGGAGTACCAGCGTGAGCGTATGGAATCACTCATCGAAGAGTTCCGTTTGCAAAAGGTGCGCAAGAGCCTGGGTATCCAGCTCTCGGGAGGTGAGCGTCGCCGTACCGAGATTGCCCGAGCAGTGGCCATCAACCCTGCGTTTATTCTTCTGGATGAGCCGTTTGCGGGTGTGGACCCCATTGCCGTGGAGGATATTCAGAGCATCGTAGCTACGCTCAAGAACAAGAATATCGGCGTAATCATCACCGACCACAATGTGGATGAAACACTGGAGATTACCGACCGTACATATCTGCTTTACGAGGGTAAGATTCTCAAGACAGGTACAGCAGAGGATTTGGCCAACGACGAGATGGTGCGTAAGGTGTATCTGGGCAAGAACTTCGAGCTGCGCCGCAGAAAGAGCGCAACAATGGAGCGCATCGAAGCCGAGCAGGCTGCCAAAGTCATAGCCGAGGCTGAAAATAACATTTAATTTCACACACAATGGATAAAACCGTCTCCAAAGCTTTTGTCAAAGGAGTTATAACCCCTCCATCATCAAAGAGTTATGCCCAGCGAGCCATAGCACTCTCACTGCTTGCAAGTGGCCAAACCACGTTGCGCAACATCGAGTTCTGCAAGGATACACGCTCGGCACTGCGCTGTATCGAGGCGTTGGGTGCAAAGGTTATGCAGCTTGATGAAAGCACAATCACCATCAACGGAGGACTCAAACCCACAACCAACACTCTATATGTTGGCGAGTCGGGTTTGGCAACACGTCTTTTTACACCTATTGCATCGCTGCACAACGAGCCTATCAGTATCGAGGGCGAAGGAACACTTCTGCACCGCCCCATGATGCTGATGATTGAGCCGCTGCGCCAATTAGGCATCAGGATACTCGATGGCGGAGGCTATCTTCCCATTCAGGTTCAGGGACCAATACATGGTGGCGAGATTGAGGTGGACGGCAGTTTCTCTTCGCAGTTCATCACAGGGTTGCTGCTCGCACTGCCCATGGCCGAGGAGGATACCACGCTGCATGTGAAGAATCCCGTATCGACACCCTACATTGACATGACCATCGACACGGCACGCAATTTTGGTATCGAGATAATGCACAACGAGGGCGACTACACCGAGTTTTTCATCAAGGGAGGTCAGCATTACACTCCCACCGACCTTGCAATCGAGGGCGACTGGAGTGGAGCTTCCACTCTGCTTGTGGCGGGAGCCATCGCAGGCGAGGTAACGGTAAGAAATATATCAACTCTCTCGAAGCAGGCCGACACAGCCATCTGTCGCGCACTGGAACGAGCCGGGGCGGGAATCATCATCGAGCAGGACTCCATAACGGTTTCAAAACGACCTTTGAAAGCCTTTACCTTTGATGCCACAAATGCTCCCGACCTCTTCCCCGCATTGGCGGCATTGGCAGCAGCTGCCGAGGGCGAAAGCACCATCATAGGCACTTCGCGCCTGCGTCACAAGGAGAGCGATAGAGCCGAGACCATACGCTCGGAGTATGAGAAACTGGGCATTGAGGTTGATATCAGCCACGAGAACATAATGCGAATACGTGGCGGCGAGCCCAAGCCGGCCGTTACATTCAGCCACAACGACCACCGCATAGCCATGTCGCTGGCCGTTACTGCGCTACGCTGTGAGGGCGAGATGGTGATTGAGAATGCCGAATGTGTGGAGAAGAGCTACCCCACATTCTTTGAGGATTTGGAATCTATAATTGTACGATAATGAACTCTTGGGGGGATAAATTAAGACTCTCGATTTGGGGAGAGTCACACGGTGAGCAGGTTGGTGTCACCATTGACGGCGTGCCTGCGGGCATAGCGATTTGCGAGCAGGATTTTCTTGCCGACCTTGACCGCCGCCGAGCCGGAGCTGCGGGAACAACACCCCGCAAGGAGAGTGATACGCCCCACATAGTGTCGGGCATCTACAACGGCTACACTACGGGGGCTCCCCTGACTATTGAATTTCAGAACGAGAACACACGCTCGGGCGATTACCATAACCTTGTTGCGCACCCACGTCCATCGCATGCCGACTGGGTGGCACAGCAGAAGTTCGGCGGCTACAACGACCCTCGTGGCGGAGGCCATTTCTCGGGCAGAATAACACTGGGCATGGTGGCCGCAGGCGTGGTTGCCAAGAAGATTTTAGGTGCGCAGGCAACGTTCTCAACCCGCATAACAGAAATCGGAGGATGTTCCGACCCTGCAAAGTGGGACGCCTTGATAGAACAGGCTCGCATGGCGCAAGACTCGGTGGGAGGCATCATCGAGTGTCGTGTTGGGGGCATTGAGGCTGGCCTTGGCGAGCCATTCTTCGACTCGGTGGAGAGCCTTGCGGCACATTTGCTATTCTCTGTACCGGCTATCAAGGGTGTGGAGTTCGGAACAGGATTTGGGGCTGCACGAATGCGAGGCTCGGAGCATAACGACTCTATTGCCGATGCTACGGGCAGAACTCTCACCAATCATGCTGGAGGTATTGTCGGAGGCATCACCAACGGCAACGAGGTAGTGGCACGCGTAGCCGTAAAGCCTACGGCTTCAATATCGCTGCCGCAACACACTTTCAACTTTGAGAATCAGAAGGTTGAGGAACTTGTAATCAAAGGACGCCACGATGTGTGCATTGCACTGCGTGCGGCAGTAGTTGCCGAGGCGGCATTGGCCATAGCCCTGGCAGACCTTAAACTGAGGGCGTAGTCCATGAAAGCATCACGCGCCGAGATGGTCGGCTTCCTTAGCCGCAGCATGGAGCATCTCTACTCTGTGCAGGAGTGTCGCCGCATAGCGCGTGTGGTGGCGGCATCGTTAAGCGGAGAGAGTGAGATGAAGTACCTCACCGACCCCAACCAGATAATCACGATTGATAACATTGAGCAGGTAGCAGCCGAGCTTTCCGAAGGTCGTCCCGTGCAGTACGTCATAGGTAGCTGCGAGTTCTGCGGCGAGGAGTTTATTGTGCGTGAGGGTGTTCTGATACCCCGCCCCGAGACCGAGGAGCTGGTGATGTGGGCCAGGCAAGAGGCTGAACGCTACACCTCGCCACGCATCATCGACATCTGCACCGGCAGCGGCTGCATAGCCATCATGCTGAAGAAGCTGATTGCCTCGGCTTCGGTCAAGGCCATCGACATCTCGAATGAGGCTCTTACCATAGCGCAGGAGAACGCCACCAGACTGGGGGCAGAGGTGGAGTTTATACTCGACAATGCCCTGAAGGGGCTGCACAGCATAGCCCACACCCAGGCCGACATCATCATCTCAAACCCGCCATACATACCCCTGTCGGAGCGAGAGCGTATGCACATAAACGTCACCCATTATGAACCTTCGCTTGCTCTGTTTGTTGAAGATAAGGACCCTCTTATTTTCTATCGCGAGATAGCCCGCTTTGCTCACACTCACCTTACGACAGAGGGAGTGCTGATGTTTGAGATACATGAACTGCTCGCCGACGAGACCATCGCCATGTTACACCACGAGGGATTCAGCACCCACTTGCGCCACGACTTCCTCGCAAAACCCCGCATGTTATGTTGCCAAAAAAACAGGTAAAACGCCCCAAGACTCCGCAGGAGGCACTGGCCTCGCTGCAAAGACTCTGCGCACGTGCCGAGCGGTCATCGGGAGATGCTCTCAGGCTCATGGCAACGTGGGAGGTGGAGAGCAGCAAGCGCAGGGAAGTACTTGACAGATTAATACAGGACCGCTTCATTGACGATAAGCGTTACGCCGAGGCTTTCATCCGCGAAAAGACCTCGCTCAGCGCATGGGGAGAGTATAAGATTCGCACAGCTCTGCGCCGCAAGGGCATCAGCGAGGAGATTATCAGCCACGCCTTGCAGGATATCAACCCCCAGGCCAATGCCGAGCGACTGCGAGAACGACTTGAGCGCAAAGCGAAAAACATACGTTTTGACAACACATTCCAACTAAAAACAAAACTATTGCGATATGGGCTCTCGCTGGGATTTTCGATGGAACAGGTATTGGGCAGTGTAGAGCAGGTCGTGCAAAACATCAACACCGGCAAACAATGCGACGACGAATTTTATTTCTGATACTTACGTTACTCTCCGCCCTCAACTGCCATGCGCAGAATCTGAGGGCGGATTATTACACCTACCCGCTGCTCGATGTTGCGGGTTACTACTCGGCCAATTTTGGCGAAATGCGTTCCAATCATTTTCATTCGGGCGTTGATTTCAAGACCGATGGAGTGGAGGGCAAATCGGTTGTGGCTGTGGCTGATGGCTATGTGAGCCGTGTGTTGCACTCGCCCTCGGGCTATGGTCTGGCACTGTATGTAAACCACCCCAACGGCACGACTTCGGTCTATGGCCACCTATCACGCTTCAGGGATGACATTGCCGACTTTGTATTTGAGGAGCGTCACCGCCAGCAGCGCAGCCGCATAGACGTGGAGTGCAAGCCCGACAAGTTCACAGTCAAGCGTGGTGAGGAGATTGCCAAATCGGGAAATACAGGCTCTTCGATGGGGCCCCACCTGCACTTTGAGATACGCGACACACGCACCCAACGCACGCTCAACATCATTGCGCAGGGCGTAATCAAGCCCAAAGACAATATTTCGCCCTACATCATGAAACTCCACTACTTTGAGGTGGATACCCTGCAAGGCATACCCATGCACAGCACACCCCAAACCTATGCTGTTTACAAAAGCGGTGATAACTCCTATCGCACCAAGCAATCATCACCCATAAAGGTTGGTCGCAAGGGGTACTTTGTGGTGGAGACATCGGACCGCAAGGATGACTGCGCCAACACCTATGGAGTCTATAACCTGAAGGCCGAGATTGACGGTGTAAAATATTTTGAATATCGCAACGACGGTTTCAGTTTTGACCTCTCGCGCTACTGCAATGCTGTGGCATGGTATCCTGTGCAGCGCAAATCTCGCAACGAAGTGATGCGTCTGGCTCGTTTGCAGGCCTGTCCGCCGACATTCTACCCCACATTGATTGACAATGGCATAATCACAACCCTCCAAGGCGAGCAACGGGAGATGAAAATCACCGCCACAGATGATTGTGGCAACAGCTCCACACTCGAATTCAGGATTGAAGGCAAGGCCGACGATGAGTGCTACACAGCCGAGTTCAATGCCGAGGCCACGGTGGCGGAATATGACCGCGACTTCGCCCACAAGATTGACGACAGGGTGAGTGTCATCATACCCCGAGGTGCATTATACGAGAGCGCTGAGCTTGACCTGCGACTCTCCGACATCACCCCCTTGGCAAAGAGTGTTGAGATTCTTTCTCCCGCCTATACCATCCACCAAGGCGATGTACCCCTACACAAGAGTATTGGCGTGATATTCACCCAGAAGGTGGATGCCTCACTGCAACCCCACACCGCAATGGCTGCGGTGGACGCTGCAGGCAACCTATCATACGCCGGGGGCCGCTACCGACTCAACCGCCTTGCGGGACGCACATCGACATTTGGCAACTATTGCCTTGTGGCCGACACCACTCCACCCACCATCACTCCGCAGTTTGAAAGCGGACAGAATTGCCGCTCGACGCAGCGCATCGCGCTACGCCTGAGTGATAATTTCTCGGGCATAGCACGCTACAACGCATGGATTGATGATAAGTGGGTGGCCATCGACTTCATTCGTGGCCGTGCATGGATTGACCTCAAGGCCGAGGGCATCTCGGGCAACAAAACACACAAGATAAGGATGGAGGTGAGCGACAATTGTGGAAATAAAACTAATTGGGAGGGAGATTTTATTAGGTAATTCGCTTTTAATTCACTATCTTTGAGCCAAGACAAAACTATTAAACCAAATCAATATGCTTAAAAAATCATTTATGAGCGTCATAGCAACACTCCTGGTTGCTATTTCAGTTGCTCAAGAGAAAGAGTTTTCTCCAGCAGATTATGTGAATCCACTGGTGGGAACATTGTCGGAGTTTGCACTTTCGACCGGAAACACCTACCCCGCTATTGCACGTCCATGGGGTATGAACTTCTGGTCACCACAGACCGGCAAAATGGGAGATGGATGGATGTACACCTACACGGCGCACAAAATCCGAGGATTTAAGCAGACTCACCAGCCAAGCCCATGGATTAACGACCACGGTCAGTTCTCGCTGATGCCAGTTGTGGGCGCACCAAAGTTCAACGAGGATGAGCGCGCAAGCTGGTTCTCACACAAGGGTGAGGTAGCAAAGGCATTCTACTACAAGGTTTACCTGGCAGAGCACGACGTTGTGACCGAGTTCTCGCCTACCGAGCGTGCCGTATTGTTCCGCTTCACATTCCCCGAGTCGAAGGACTCTTATGTTGTGGTGGATGCTTTCGACCGTGGCTCGCACATCAAGATTGACAAAGAGAACAACCGCATCACCGGTTACACAACCCGTAACTCGGGTGGCGTGACACGCAACTACCGCAACTACTTCATAGTGGAGTTTGACAAGCCTTTCGAGTATGTAAACACCTTCGCCAACGGCGAGCTCAAGCCTAACGCGCTAGAGCAGAAGGATTTCCACGTGGGTGCAGTCATAGGTTTCAAGACAAAGAAGGGCGAGCAGGTACACGCACGCGTGGCGTCATCATTCATCAGCCCCGAGCAGGCTGCACAGAACCTCAAGGAGCTGGGCAACGACTCGCTGGAGGAGCTGGTAGAGAAGGGACGTCAGGCTTGGAACGACATACTCGGTCGTGTTGAGATTGAGGGTGGAGACCTTGACCAGATTCGCACATTCTATTCATGTCTGTACCGCTCTACGCTCTTCCCACAGATGCACCACGAGATTGACGCCAACGGCAATGTCCTTCACTACAGCCCCCACAACGGCAAGATTGAAAAGGGTTACTTCTACTCTGGCACAGGTTTCTGGGATACGTTCCGTTGCCTGTTCCCACTGCTGAACGTACTCTATCCATCGGAGAATCTGAAGATGCAGGAGGGTTTTGTAAATGTATATAAGGAGAGCGGTTTCTATCCCGAGTGGTCAAGCCCTGGTCACCGTGGCTGCATGGTCGGGAACAACTCGGCTTCGGTATTGGCCGATGCCTACCTTAAGGGAGTGAAGGTCGAGGACGTAAAGACCATGTATGAGGGTATGATTCACGGCACAAAGAACGTACATCCACGTGTAGCCTCTTCAGGTCGTCTGGGACACGAGTATTACAACACATTGGGTTATGTGCCTTACGATGTGGGTATCAACGAGAATGCAGCCCGCACGCTGGAGTATGCTTACGACGACTGGTGTATCTATAAGATGGCAAAAGCCTTGAAGCGTCCACAGGAGGAGATTGACCTCTTTGCGAAGCGTTCGCAGAACTACCGCAACCTCTTTGACAAGGAGACCAAGCTCATGCGCGGCCGCCTGAAGAACGGCGAGTTCCAGAAGCCTTTCTCACCACTCAAGTGGGGTGACGCCTTCACCGAGGGTAACAGCTGGCACTACACATGGTCGGTATTCCACGACCCACAGGGTCTTATCGACTTGATGGGTGGCGACAAGGAGTTCACCAAGATGCTCGACTCGGTATTTATCGTACCTCCCGTATTTGATGACAGCTACTATGGCGGAGTTATCCACGAGATTCGTGAGATGACCGTGATGAACACAGGTAACTACGCCCACGGCAACCAGCCTATCCAGCACATGATTTACATGTACAACTACGCTGGCGAGCCATGGAAGGCACAGTATTGGTTGAACACATATAAGTATGCCGCTGATTCTGCAATTTCTTTCTTTGATAATTTATGTAGTAAAGCAAAGGAGACAGCAACAACTTCAAC